>NZ_JBYIVZ010000014.1:0-187391 GCF_057710365.1 Streptomyces sp. bgisy027 | reverse complement strand
CTCTCCCCTCCTCCCCCCCCCCCCCCCCCCCCCCCCCCCCCCCCCGCTGCCTCACCTCATGAACCGCCCCCCAACAGTCCTGCCGCCCGCGCCCAGCGGTACTTGGCGCCCAGCACGGCCACCGGCTTCTCGGTCGTGTACGGGTACGCCACGACCCCTCGCTCGTACAGGTACTGGCAGGCCTCCTCGACCTCCACGTCACCCGCGAGCGACGCGACGACGGGCTTCTGCACGCCGCGCTCCCGGAACTCGGCCACCACGCGCGCGGTGAGCTCCGCGAAGACCATCGGAGGAGTGACGATCGTGTGCCAGTAGCCCAGGACCAGCGCGTGGATGCGCGGGTCCTCCAGGCCGAGCCGGATCGTCGCCTCGTACGTCGACGGCGGCTCGCCACCGGTGATGTCGACCGGGTTGCCCGCCGCCCCGAAGGGCGGGATGAACTTCCGGAAGGCCTCGTCCAGGTCCGGCGGGATCTCCATCAGGGACAGGCCGTTGTCGGTGACGGCGTCCGAGAGCAGCACACCGCTGCCGCCGGCCCCCGTGATGATCACGACGTTGTCGCCCTTGGGAGCCGGCAGGACCGGCAGCCCGCGCGCGTACTCCAGCATGTCGTTCAGCCCGGGCGCCCGGATGACACCGGCCTGCTTCAGGATGTCCTCGTAGACCGCGTCGTCGCCGGCGAGGGCTCCGGTGTGCGACCCGGCGGCCTTCGCACCCGCGGCCGTACGGCCCGCCTTGAGGACGACGACCGGCTTCTTCGGCACGGTCGCCTGCGCGGCCTCGACGAACGCGCGCCCGTCCTTGAGGTCCTCCAGGTGCATGGCGATGCACTCGGTGTGCGGGTCCTCGCCGAACCAGGTCAGCAGGTCGTCCTCGTCCAGGTCCGACTTGTTGCCGAGGCCGACGATCGCCGACACGCCCGTCTTCGTGGTCCGCGCGAAGCCCAGGATGGCCATGCCGATGCCGCCGGACTGCGAGGTCAGCGCCACCCCGCCCTTGACGTCGTACGGCGTGCAGAACGTGGCACACAGGTCCTGCCACGTCGAGTAGTAGCCGTAGATGTTCGGACCGAGCAGCCGGATGCCGTGCCGCTCGGCGATGGCCACGATCTCCTCCTGGAGTTCGTGCTCACCGGTCTCCGCGAACCCGGAGGGGATCAGGACGGCGTTGGGGATCCCCTTGCGTCCCACCTCCTCCAGGGCCGAGGCCACGAACTTGGCGGGGATAGCGAAGACCGCCACATCCACCTCACCGGGAACGTCCGTGACACTCTTGTACGCCTTGCGGCCCTGAATGTCATCGGCCTTGGGGTTCACCGGATGGATGTCCCCGGCGAAACCACCGTCGATGAGGTTGCGCATGACCGAATTGCCGATCTTGCCCGGCTCGTTGGACGCGCCGATGACCGCGACCGACGACGGCTGCATCAGCCGGCGCATCGAGGTGAGGATCTCCTCGCGCGAGTAGCGCCGGCGCGGCTTCGCGGGCGCCTCGGAGAGGATCACGCGGATGTCGGCGGCGATCGCGCCCTGTGTGGTGGCGATCACCGGGTTGAGGTCCACCTCGGCGATCTCAGGGAAGTCCGCGACCAGCTGCGAAACCCGGCGGATCTGCTCGGCGATCGCCCACCGGTCCACGGCCGCCTGGCCGCGCACGCCGTGCAGGATCTCCGCCGACCGGATCGAATCCAGCATGGACAGCGCCTCGTCGGCGCTCACCGGCGCGAGCCGGAAGGTGATGTCCTTGAGGACCTCGACGAGGACTCCGCCGAGCCCGAAGGCGACCACCTTGCCGAACGTGGGGTCGGTGACCGCGCCGACGATCACCTCCTGCCCCTGCGGGAGCAGTTCCTGCACCTGGACGCCTTCGATGCGGGCCTGCGCGTCGTACGTCCGCGCGTTGTCGACGATCTTGTGGAACGCCGCCCGTACGTCCGTCGCGCCCTCGACACCGACGATCACGCCGCCCGCGTCCGTCTTGTGGAGGATGTCCGGCGAGACGATCTTCATCACCACGGGCCCGCCGAAGCGCGCCGCGTAGGCCACCGCCTCGTCGACGTCCGTCGCGAGCTCCTCGCCCGGTACGGCGATCCCGTATGCGTCGGCGATCACCTTGCCCTCGGGCGCGGTCAGCGCGGTTCGTCCCTCGGCCCGCACGGAGTCGAGGAGCGCCCGCACCCTGAGCTCGCGGTCTTCGGCCATCACGTCAGATCACTCCGTTCGACTTGAGCAGGCGCAGCTCCTCGTCACCGAGGCCGAGCTCGCCGATGTAGACCTGTTCGTTGTGCTCGCCGAGCAGGGGCGAACTGCTCACCTCGACCGGGGAGTCGGAGAGCTTGAGCGGGCTGCCGACGGTCACGAACTCGCCCCGCTCGGGGTGCGGCACGGTGACGACCATCTCGTTGTCGACCAGCGAGGAGTCCTCGATGATCTCCTTGGTCGAAAGGATCGGCCCGCACGGGATGTTGTGCGCGTTGAGCCGCTCCAGCACCTCCCACTTGGGCAGGGTCGAGGACCACTCCTCGATCAGCTGGAACATCTTGTTGAGCTTGGGCAGCCGGGCTTCCGGCGTCGACCACTCGGGGTCGTCGGCGAGTTCGGGCCGGCCGATGAGCTCGCTCATCGGCTTCCAGCCGACGGGCTGCACGATGACGTACACGTAGTCGTTCGGGCCGCCCGGCGCGCACTTGACCGCCCAGCCCGGCTGACCGCCGCCGGACGCGTTTCCCGAGCGGGGAACTTCGCTGCCGAAGTCCTCGTTGGGATATTCAGTGAGCGGCCCGTGTGTCAGGCGTTGCTGATCCCTCAGCTTCACCCGGCACAGGTTGAGTACAGCGTGCTGCATGGCCACGTTGACCCGCTGCCCACGCCCGGTGTTCTCGCGCTGGAACAGCGCCGCGAGAATCCCCGCGACGGCGTGCACACCGGTCCCCGAGTCCCCGATCTGGGCTCCGGTCGCCAGCGGCGGCCCGTCCTCGAAACCGGTGGTCGACATCGACCCGCCCATGGCCTGCGCGACGACCTCGTACGCCTTGAAGTTGGTGTACGGGCCTTCGCCGAACCCCTTGATGGAGGCGTAGACGATACGTGGATTGATCTCCTGGATGCGGTCCCAGGTGAAGCCCATCCGGTCGACCGCGCCCGGTCCGAAGTTCTCGACCATGACGTCGGAGCGCCGGATCAGCTCGGTGAGGATCTCCTTGCCGCGCTCGGTCTTGGTGTTGAGAGTGATGCTCCGCTTGTTGCAGTTGAGCATCGTGAAGTAGAGGGAGTCGACGTCCGGGAGGTCGCGCAACTGCTTGCGCGTGATGTCACCGGTCGGCGCCTCCAGCTTGACGACGTCCGCGCCGAGCCAGGCGAGCAACTGGGTCGCGGAGGGCCCGGACTGGACGTGGGTCATGTCCAGGACGCGGATGCCTTCGAGAGCCTTGGACGGAGTTCCCGTCGTGCCGGTCATGCAGGCCTCCTCACTTGTACATGGTCTGGTTCATGGTTCCGGGGGCGTAGGCGTCCGGGTCGACCCAGACGTTGATCAGCGACGGCTTGCCGGACTCGCGGGCGCGCCGCAGGGCGGGGCCGATGTCGGCGGGGTCACGGACCTCCTCGCCGTAACCGCCCAGCATCTGCGCGAACTTGTCGTAGTGGACGTCGCCGAGGGTGTTGCCGACGCGTTCGCGCTCCAGGCCGTACTTCTGGGCCTGGCCGTAACGGATCTGGTTCATCGAGGAGTTGTTGCCGACGATGCCGACGAAGGGGAGGTCGTAGCGGACGAGCGTCTCGAAGTCCCAGCCGGTGAGGGAGAACGCCCCGTCGCCGAAGAGTGCGACGACCTCCTTGTCGGGCCGCGCCTGCTTGGCCGCGAGCACGAACGGCACCCCGACGCCGAGCGTGCCCAGCGGGCCCGGGTCCATCCAGTGGCCCGGCGACTTGGGCTGCACGACCTGACCGGAGAAGGTGACGATGTCGCCGCCGTCGCCGATGTAGATCGAGTCCTCGGTGAGGAAGTCGTTGATCTCGCTGACCAGCCGGTACGGGTGGATCGGCGAGGCGTCCGACTTCAGGCTGGGCAGCCGCTTCTCCAGGGCGGTCTGCTCGGCCGCGCGCAGCTCGTCGAGCCACTCCTTGCGCTTGGACGCGCCGCCGTTGCTGTATCCGTTGAAAGCGTGCCCGGAGGCGGCCTCGGTGACCGACTTCAGCACCAGTCCGGCGTCGCCGACGATGCCGAGGTCGATGTCGCGGTTCTTGCCGACGGTGCGGTAGTCGAGGTCGATCTGCACGACGGTCGCGTCCGGGGACAGCCGCTTGCCGTAGCCCATGCGGAAGTCGAAGGGGGTGCCGACGATGACGATGACGTCGGCGCCTGAGAACGCGTACCGCCGTGACAGCTGGAAGTGGTGCGGGTCCCCGGGCGGCAGGGTGCCGCGGCCGGCGCCGTTCATGTAGGCGGGAATGTTGAGGGTGCGTACGAGCTCGATGGCCGCCTCGGTGCCACGTGTCGTCCACACCTGGCTGCCGAGCAGAATGGCTGGCTTCTCGGCGTGGACCAGCAGGTCGGCGAGCTTCTCGATCGCCTCGGGATCGCCGGCCGAGCGGGTGGAGGCACGGTAGGCCCCCTCCTTCGGCACACGCGCCTTGCTCACCGGCACCTTCGCGTCGAGCACGTCGCGCGGGATCTCCAGGAAGGAGGGCCCGGGCGCGCCGTGGTAGCACTCGCGGAACGCCATCGACACCATGTCCGCCGCGCGTGCCGTGTCCGGCACGGCCGCCGCGAACTTGGTGATCGGCGTCATCATGTCGACGTGCGGGAGGTCCTGGAGGGACCCCATCTTGTGCTGGGTGAGGGCGCCCTGGCCGCCGATGAGCAGCATCGGTGACTCGGCGCGGAAGGCGTTGGCGACACCGGTGACGGCGTCGGTGGTGCCCGGACCCGCGGTGACCACCGCGCATCCCGGCTTGCCGGTGAGACGGGCGTAGCCGTCGGCGGCGTGGGCGGCGACCTGCTCGTGACGGACGTCGACGACCTCGATGCCCTCGTCTACGCAGCCGTCGTAGATGTCGATGATGTGGCCGCCGCACAACGTGTAGATGCGGTCGACCCCCTCGGCCTTCAGCGCCTTGGCAACGAGATGACCACCGGAAATGACGTCCTGGGTGTCGTCGGGCATGGCGAAGTCCTGTCCCTTCGTAGGGGGGGGGTGGAACGGCTCTCGCGGTACATTGCATACAGTCGACGAATACTGTATGAACCTTGTTATCCCGCATCCGGTGGGTGGTGTCCAGGGGGCGTGCGGCACTTTTGAGTCAGGAGCCGGAATGGACCTGTACGAACACCAGGCAAGGGAACTTTTCGAAGAACACGGCATCTTGGTGCCGCGGGCGGAGGTGACGGACTCACCCAAGGAAGCCCGCGAGATGGCCCGCAGGCTCGGTGGCCGAGTCGTGGTCAAGGCGCAGGTGAAGACCGGTGGCCGCGGCAAGGCCGGCGGCGTGAAGGTGGCCGCGGACCCGGCGTCCGCGGAGATCACGGCCCGTCAGATCCTCGGCATGGACATCAAGGGCCACACCGTCGGCAAGGTGATGCTGGCCCAGCCCGTGGACATCGAGACCGAGTTCTACGTGTCCTACGTACTCGACCGTGCGGCGGGCGGCTTCCTCGCCATCGCCTCCGCCGAGGGCGGCATGGAGATCGAGGAGGTCGCCGCCACCCGGCCCGAGGCCGTGGCCCGTATCCCCATCGACCCGGCAGAGGGCGTGACCTCGGCGAAGGCCGGCGAGATCGCCGCGGCGGCCGGCCTGCCACCGCAGACCGTCGACGTGCTCGTCAGACTCTGGGAGGTACTGGTCCGCGAGGACGCGCTCCTGGTCGAGGTCAACCCGCTCGTGCGCACCGAACAGGGCCAGATCCTCGCCCTCGACGGCAAGGTCACCCTCGACGACAACGCCCGCTTCCGGCAGGCCCGGTGGGGGGCCGAGGGCGTCGAGCACGATGACGCGCTGGAGGCGGCGGCCGCGGCCAAGGGCCTCAACTACGTCAAGCTCGACGGCGAGGTCGGCATCATCGGCAACGGCGCGGGCCTTGTCATGTCGACCCTCGACGTCGTCGCCGGCTGCGGCGCCCGCCCCGCCAACTTCCTCGACATCGGCGGCGGCGCCTCGGCCCAGATCATGGCCGACGGACTCTCCGTCATCCTCTCCGACCCGGACGTGAAGTCCGTCTTCGTCAACGTGTTCGGCGGCATCACCGCCTGCGACGCGGTCGCCGACGGCATCGTGCAGGCCCTGGACAGCGTCCAGTTGACCAAGCCGCTCGTCGTCCGCCTCGACGGCAACAACGCCGCCCGTGGTCGCGCCATCCTCGACGGCCGCGCCCACCCCCTGGTCCAGCAGGCCACCACCATGGACGGCGCCGCGCTGCGAGCCGCCCGACTCGCCTCCGCCACAGCCTGAGGAGACACGACGACATGGCGATCTATCTCACCAAGGAGAGCAAGGTCCTCATCCAGGGCATGACCGGCGGCGAGGGCATGAAGCACACCAGGCGCATGATTGCCGCCGGCACGAACGTCGTCGGCGGCGTCAACCCGCGCAAGGCCGGCCGCACCGTCGACTTCGACGATCGCGCCGTCCCCGTCTTCGGCTCGGTCGCCGACGGCATGCGCGCGACCGGCGCCGACGTCACCGTGGTCTTCGTGCCGCCCGCCTTCGCCAAGGCGGCCGTCGTAGAGGCGGCCGACGCCGGCATCGGACTCGCCGTCGTGATCACCGAAGGGATCCCCGTCCACGACTCCGTCGCCTTCACCTCCCACGCGAAGGCACGCGGCACCCGCGTCATCGGCCCCAACTGCCCCGGCCTGATCACCCCCGGCCAGGCCAACGCGGGCATCATCCCCGCCGACATCACCAAGCCCGGCCGTATCGGGCTGGTCTCCAAGTCCGGCACGCTCACCTACCAACTGATGTACGAGCTCCGCGACATCGGCTTCTCCACCTGTGTCGGCATCGGCGGCGACCCCGTCGTCGGCACGACCCACATCGACTGCCTGGCCGCCTTCCAGGACGATCCCGACACCGAACTCATCGTCCTGATCGGCGAGATCGGCGGCGACGCCGAGGAACGCGCGGCCGCCTACATCCGCGACCACGTCACCAAGCCGGTCGTCGGCTACATCGCCGGCTTCACCGCGCCCGAGGGCAAGACGATGGGGCACGCGGGCGCGATCGTGTCCGGCTCGTCCGGCACGGCGGCGGCGAAGCAGGAAGCGCTGGAGTCGGCCGGCGTGGGAGTCGGCAGCACGCCCACCGAGACCGCCCGTCTGGTGCTGGACCGCCTGGGCGCCGAGGCGTGACGTCACTCATAGTCGGCCTGAGGTCACTTTCAGGAGTTGCCGCAGGCCGCTAACTTCCGCCGCAGCCATCAACGACCGCCCCCGACTGTGCACCGAGAGCGGAGCCCCCATGGCAACCACCCTCACCCTCAAATCAGGCACCTCCTGGGCAGACGCCTGGCAGCGCTGCCTGACCGTCGCCCCGGAGGCCTTCCGGGACGACCGTGTCCTCAACCTCTGGAACTGCACCTGGCAGGCCGACGGCCGCGCCCTGCCCGCCATCAGCCCCGTCGACGGCAGCCCGATCGCCGGCCCGCCGCGCCTGGACGGGGACACCGCCCACCAGGCCGTACGCGCCTCGCTCGACCAGCACCGCGCGTGGCGGCACATCCCGCTGGAGGAACGCCGGGCACGCGTCGCGGCGACCCTCGACGCCCTGACCCAGCACCGTGAACTGCTCGCCCTGCTGCTCGTCTGGGAGATCGGCAAGCCCTGGCGGCTCGCGCAGGCGGACGTCGACCGGGCCATCGACGGCGTGCGCTGGTACGTCGACGGCATCGAGCCGATGGTCGCCGGCCGGGCCCCGCTGAACGGGCCGGTCTCCAACATCGCCAGCTGGAACTACCCGATGAGCGTGCTCGTTCACGCAGTGTTGGTACAAGCACTGGCGGGCAACGCGGTCATCGCCAAGACCCCGACCGACGGCGGTGTCGCCTGTCTGACCCTGGCCTGCGCGCTCGCCACCCGCGAAGGCATACCGGTCACCCTCGTCAGCGGCAGCGGCGGCGAGCTGTCCCAGGCGCTGGTGCGGGCGCCCGAGATCGGCTGCGTCTCCTTCGTCGGCGGCCGCGACACCGGCGCCGCGGTGGCCACAGCCGTCGCCGACCTCGGCAAACGACATGTACTGGAACAGGAGGGACTCAACACCTGGGGCATCTGGAACCACACCGACTGGGACGCGCTCACCGCGGTCATCCCCAAGCTCTTCGACTACGGCAAACAGCGCTGCACGGCGTACCCGCGCTTCGTCGTCCAACGTGAGCTGTTCGACGAGTTCCTGGCGGCCTACCTGCCGGCGGTGCGCACGCTCAAGGTCGGGCACCCCCTGGCCGTCGAGCAGCGCAACGACCCCTGTCCGCGGCTGGACTTCGGGCCGGTGATCAACGCCGCCAAGGCCAAGGAACTGCACGACCAGGTCGCCGAGGCGATCGACCGCGGCGCCGTCCCGCTGCACCGGGGCGACGTGTCCGCCGCGCGTTTCCTGCCAGGCCAGGACACCTCGGCGTACGTCCAGCCTGTCACCCTTCTGAACCCGCCGCCGTCCTCGCCGCTCCATCACGCGGAGCCGTTCGGCCCGGTCGACACCATCGTCCTGGTCGACACGGAGGCGGAGCTGCTGGCGGCGATGAACGCCTCCAACGGCGCGCTGGTCGCCACGCTGTCCACGGACGACCCCGCGACGTACGAGCGACTCGCCCCGCAGATCCGCGCGTTCAAGGTCGGTCACGGCAAGCCACGCTCGCGCGGTGACCGTGACGAGCTGTTCGGCGGGTTCGGCGCGTCCTGGCGCGGCGCGTTCGTCGGCGGCGAGCTGCTGGTGCGCGCGGTGACACAGGGGCCGGCGGGGGAGAGGCTGCCCGGGAACTTCCCGGAGTACCAGCTCCTTCCCTGAGCAAAGGACCCCGGGGCATCGGCCGGCCGCTGAACCGGTCAGCCGATGCCCTGCCGGTCCGGGCGCAGCGCGAACGCGCGGTCCGTCGGGTTCGGGGCGGACTCGTCGATCGCCTGGTGGAGCAGTTCGCGGTGCCGCAGCAGCGGCTCCCGGCGATCCGCACGGGCGAGCAGCAGCAGGTCGTCCAGACCGGCCAGCATGCGGCGCGACACCTGCGGGTTCCCGAGGGCGCATCGGCGCACCTCGGTGAACCCGAGATCCACCAGCTCGGTCCACCCCGGCACGGGCTGCACCAGCCTCACGGTCCCGCCCCGGTCCCGGTGCAGTGAGACATCCAATGGTTGCCGGGACAGCGCCGCCAGGAACTGCACGATGCGATCCAGCGCCTGCACGGCTGTCGTCGGATCGTTGATCCCGGGCGACAGGGCACGCAGCGCGATGTCGCACAACTGCCGCAGCCCGAAACCGAGATCCTGGTGGTACGTCCGCTCCACCCCGACGGAAGTGGTGTAGCGCAGTGCGCCGGGCGGCGGGGCCGCGCCGCCGTGGACCGCCAGCAGGGGCGTCCCGGGCACCACGAAGTCCCCGATCCTCGGGATCAGCCGCAGCACGACGCCATGTCTTCGGGCCACCCGCACCAGCCGTGCGATGTGCACGTCCCGCAACACCCCGGCCCGGCCCTCGTGGGGCACCCACGCCGTCGCGGGGCCGGGTTCGGGCGTGTCCGCTCCGCTCGCGGGCGGGGGCATCGAAGCGATCGCCCGGAACGACTCGGTGGCGATCCGCGCGATCACATGGCTGATCCGCATCAGCCGCAGGGTGGAGTTCACGTACAGCACGAAGAGCAGCAGGCTCAGCGCGACCATGCAGAGCGTGAGGATCGACTGCACCAGGGGCAGCGTCGTCACGTTCCTGGGGTCGTCGGCGGTGTCGAAGGCGGTCAGCACCAGCAGGGTCAGCACGAAGGTGGCCAGGAAGACCGCGAAGGTCGCCTTGGTGATCCGGCTGCGGACGAAGAGCCGCACCACACGCGGGGTGAACTGCCCGCTCGCCATCTGCACGGCCACCAGCGAGATGCTGAAGACCACGCCGATGAAGGTCATCATCGCCGACCCGACGGCGCTCACCACCACCTTCGCGTCCCCCGCGAACCGCAGCAGCTCGTCGAGGGCCTCGTAGTCGCCCTCGTCCCGCAGCGCGTCCACGATGGCCGTGTCGAGCGCCTGCGCCCCCAGCCAGACCACGAAGACACTCACCATCGCGGCGGTCGGGGCGAACCAGAACGTGTCCCGCAGATGCTCCCTGAGGGGCGACAGCGCACGCGGGCGACGGCCCACAGGAGGGCTCTGCGTAACCAACCAGTCACTCATGGTGCGACCCTAGGCGTATCGGAGCGGGAGGTCCCGGACCCCCGCCCTGTCGAAGGAAACGCAGGTGAAAGGCGCTCCGAAAGCTTGGTATTGTTGTCCACGTCGCCGAGGGGGGCACCCCCGGCAAGGCGGCAGACACCTGGTCCGGGTGGCGGAATGGCAGACGCGCTAGCTTGAGGTGCTAGTGCCCTTTATCGGGCGTGGGGGTTCAAGTCCCCCCTCGGACACTTTCGATCGACTCCAGTACCTCCGCATGGTTCTCATGCGGAGGGCTTTCGCTTTTCCGGGGTACTGCGGCCCGCCTCGAACTGTTCTGAGCCGCGCCCGTCTACTCGGTCACTGATACTGAGGAAATGGGCAAACTTGGGCGATACGCCCCAGCGAGCCGCCGGGGCGACCACGTGCCACCGAAGGCCGGGCCACCGGAAGCCGGTCCGACGCCCGGGCCGTCAGGAGCCGGTCCGACGGCCGGGCGACCGGAACCCGGTCCGGAAGCAGGGCCACCGGAAGCCGGTCCGACGGCCCCTCGCCCTTCGGTCGGCCGACGTCTGCTGTCGCTGCGGAAGCCGCGCAGCGTCGCCGGTCAGGTCTTCCTGCTGCAATTGGTCGTCGTCCTGCTGCTCATCGCCACGGCCGTGACAGCGCTGGTGATCCAGGACCGCAACCGTGCGATCCAGGAAGCCAAGGACCGGTCACTGGTGGCGGCCGAGTCGTTCGCGAACGCCCGGGGCACCGCGGAGGCGATGCAGAGCGACGACCCGACGGCGGAACTCCAGCCGCATGCCGAGGCGGTGCGCAAGAAGACCGGCGTCGACTACGTCGTGGCGCTGAGCCCCTACGGCTTCCGGTGGACCCACCCGGACACGGACCAGATCGGGAAGCACGTCTCCACCTCCTACGGTCAGGCGCTCGAAGGCGAGCCCCACCAGACCACGTTCGACAGCAGTCTGGGGAAGGCGGTCGACTCGACGGTGGCCGTCTTCGACGACAAGGGAACCGCGGTCGGGCTCGTCACCGTGGGCGTCACGGTCGACAAGGTGACCAGCGTGGTGCAGCATCAGCTGCCGGTGATCTTCGCCGCCGGAGGTGTCGCGCTGCTGCTGGCCGCGGGTGGGTCGGCACTGGTCAGCGGGCGTCTGCGGCGTCAGACCCGGGGCCTTGGGCCGGTGGAGATGACCCGCATGTACGAGCACCACGACGCGGTGCTGCACGCGGTCCGTGAAGGCGTGATCATCCTGGACGGCGACGGAAGGCTGCTGCTGGTCAACGACGAGGCGCGCCGGCTGCTCGCACTGCCGCCGGAGGTCGAGGGCAGGCCGGTCACCGGACTCGGTCTGAGCCCCGCCCTGGCCGGACTGCTGGGATCGGGCCGGGCGGCCACCGACAAGGTCTTCCTGGCCGGGGACACCCTGCTCGCGGTCAACGTGCGGCCGGTGGGCCCGAAGGAGGGCAGCGTGGCCACCCTGCGGGACACCACCGAGCTGCGCGCCCTCGCGGGCCGGGCGGACGTGGCGGGCGGGCGCCTGCAACTGCTCTACGAGGCCAGTACACGGATCGGTACCACCCTCGGCATGAAGCGCACCGCCGAGGAGCTGACCGAGGTGACGGTCCCGCGCTTCGCCGACTTCGCCACCGTCGAGCTGGCGGAGCCCGTGCTGCAAGGTGGTGAACCGACGGGGGTCAGTACGGCGATGCGCCACATCGCAGCCGCGGGCATCCGGCAGGACGCGCCCCTGCACCCCGTCGGGACGCTGGTGAGCTACGCGCCCGGCAACCCCGTGGCCACCGGTATGACCACCGGTCGGCCGGTCCTGGTGGCGCACCTCGCCTCCGCCGACGAATGGCGGGCCCAGGACCCGGAGCGGGCCCGGCAGATCATCGCGTACGGCATCCACTCCATGATCTCGGTGCCGCTCCAGGCTCGGGGCCAACTGCTGGGAGTCGTGGAGTTCTGGCGTTCGGACCAGGACCCCTTCGAACCGGACGACGTGTCGCCCGCCGAGGAACTCGCCACCCGGGCGGCCGTGTGCATCGACAACGCGCGCCGCTACACCCGCGAGCACACCACGGCCGTCACCCTCCAGCGCAGTCTGCTGCCCGGCGCGCTCCCCGAACTGTCCGCCCTGGAGGTCGGGCACCGGTATCTGCCCGCCCAGGCGGGGGTGGGCGGCGACTGGTACGACGTGATCCCGCTGCCGGGGGCCCGGGTGGCCCTGGTGGTCGGCGACGTGGTCGGACACGGTCTGCACGCCGCCGCGACGATGGGTCGCCTGAGGACCGCGGTGCACAACTTCGCCGCCCTGGACCTGCCTCCGGACGAGCTTCTCGCGCAGCTGGACGACCTGATCGCCAGAATCGACCAGGACGCGGCGGCCGAGGGCAAGACCGAGGCCGTCACCGGTGCCACCTGCCTGTATGCGGTCTACGATCCGGTCTCCGGGCAGTGTGTCGTCGCCCGGGCCGGTCACCCCGGTCCGGCGCTGGTCGCGCCCGACGGCTCCGTGACCTTCCCCGACATCCCCGTCGCCCCGCCACTCGGCGTGGGAGGAGGTCTGCCGGGTGAGAAGGCCGTGCTCCGGCTGGCCGCCGACAGCCGGCTGGTGCTCTACACCGACGGCCTGGTCGAGGCCCGGGGCCGAGACATCGACGTAGGGCTCGACATGCTGAGGGAGGCGCTGGCCGCTACGCACGGTGCCACCCTGGACGGCACCTGCCAGGCGGTGCTCGACGCGATGCTGCGCACCAGGCCGAGTGACGACGTCGCCCTGCTCGTCGCACGCACGCGGCTGCTCGACCGGGATCAGGTCGCGGAGTGGGAGGTGCCCGAGGACCCCGCGGCCGTCGCCCGGATCCGCGCCGAGGCCACCCTGAGGCTCGAGGCCTGGGGGCTCGGAGAGGCGGCCTTCACGACCGAGCTGATCCTCAGCGAACTCGTGACGAACGCCATCCGGTACGGGAAGAGTCCCATCAGGCTGCGGCTGCTGCGCGACCAGGACGCCCTGACCTGCGAGGTCGGCGACGGCACCAGCACCTCCCCGCACCTGCGCCGCGCGACCTTGACCGACGAAGGGGGCCGTGGTCTGTTCCTCGTCGCGCAGCTGTCCCGCCATTGGGGGACCCGGTACACCGACCGGGGCAAGATCATCTGGGCCGAGCAGGCGATCGACGGCGGAGCCGCCGGCGACCTGAACGGTCTTTCGGCGGCGGGCCTGTGAAGCGGGACGGAAACCGGGCCGCCGTACGTCCCGGTGCACGCACCGGACCGCCGTACGTCCCGGTGTGTGCGGGATGCGGAGCGTTCAGGAGCCGTCGTCGACCGTGATGTACGGGATCTTGGCCGGGTCCTGGCCGAAAGCGGCCCCGAGATAGACGGCCGACAGTTTGGCGAGCGTCCCGTCGTGGATCAACTGTCTGATGATCCGGTCCAGTTCGTCCCTGTTGGGCGACCCCGTCGGGTACAGGGCGCCATAACCCTGGTCGGTCCTGTACTGGCCCACCAGGCTCACCCTGCTTCCCGGCTTCTGGGGATACGCCAGCAGAATGGTCGTGTCGTGGATGACCGCGTCGATCCGTCCCTCCTCCAGCGCCGTGATCATCTCCGGGTCGTTGGCGAAGGCGGTGACGGGCTCGGTCGGCTTGATGCGGTCCTCGACGAACTCCTCGCCCGTCGTGCCCTCGGCCACTCCGATCCGGACGTCGCGGACGTTGTCCTGGTTGATCTTCTCGCCCTCCCTGATCAGCAGGCCCAGGGTCGAGGACAGATAGGGCGGGGAGAACTCGGCGACCTTGCTCCGTTCCGGGGTGATCGTGATCTGCGCCAGGGCCAGGTCGAAGTCCGTCGTCCGGCCGGACACCACCTCCGGGAACGGGGCGTTCTTCACCTCGACCCGGTCGAGTCCGGACCGGTACGCGATGTTGGCGGCCATGCAGTACTCGTAGCCGCTCTTGACGGACTGCGGCGTGTCACCGTTCCACCAGCCGGGTGCGGGCAGGGTCGTCTTGACCGTGAGTGCGCCCGCCGTCTCGGGCGAGAGGTGGAACTCCCCGTGATGTCCCGAGACCGGGCAGTCGCCGTAGTGGGCGTTCGACGACTGCGACCCGCCCTCGTCGCACGCCGATGTCGCGACGATGAACGCCCCGCTGACAGCCAGAGAGACGATCGCTGCCGCGGCGCGCATCATTGCACCTCCGGTAGGGGCATACTCCTCAATTCACGATAAATCACCCAGGACCATACGACCGCAATGGCCACGTGGGAGGACTCGGGGCACGTGTGTCGGGCCGCGCACGGGACGTGGCTCCTCGGCGCTCCGCTGCGCCTGGTCGAGGGACCCGTCGGAAATTCCGTGGCCCCGTCGCCCCGCCTCTCCCTACACTCACCACGACATCGTGACCAGTGGAGGGAGCCCGGCCGTGCGTGAACACGTCGCTGTCGCCGTTCCCCGTTCCCGGTCCTTCCGGTCCGAGGTGATCCTGGTGTCTTCGTCCTCCCGGTGCCCGCTGCGCGGCCGGTACCGGATGTCCGTGACGAACCTCTGACAGCGCCCGAGCACCTCGACCTCCCTGCCCCGGCACATTTCTGACGGGCGGCGGGTCCTGCTCGCGTGCGCCCACGCACCGTCGTCCGGGAATCGCGCTGACCCCTTTCCGTTTCCGGAACATCCGAAAGGCCAAGGGCCGTGCGCACCAACCGAAACAGCCTCGCCGTCGTCCGCAACCTCGGCATCCTCGCCCACGTCGACGCGGGCAAGACCACCGTCACCGAACGGATCCTGTACGCCACCGGGACCACGCACAAGCGCGGCGAGGTCCACGACGGCACCACCGTCACCGACTTCGACCCGCAGGAGCGCGACCGGGGGATCACCATCTTCGCCGCGGCCGTGAGCTGCGCCTGGGACGGTCACCGCATCAACCTCATCGACACCCCCGGTCACGTCGACTTCGCCGACGAGGTCGAGCGTGCGCTGCGCGTACTGGACGGCGCGGTCGCCGTGTTCGACGCCGTCGCCGGGGTCGAACCGCAGAGCGAGTCCGTGTGGCGGCAGGCGGACCGGCACGGTGTGCCGAGGATCGCCTTCGTCAACAAGCTGGACCGCGCCGGAGCGGACCTGGACGGAGCCGTGGAGTCGATCAGGGCACGGCTGCATCCGACGCCGCTGGTCGTGCAGTTGCCCATCGGCACGGAGGACGGCTTCCGCGGTGTCGTGGACCTCGTACGGATGCGGGCGCTGGTCTGGGCCGACGGCGCCGACGCGTTCGTGGAAGAGGAAGTGCCGGGAAAGCTGCGGGAGGAGGCGCAGCGGCGTCGGCGGTTGCTGGAGGAGGCCGTCGCCGAACTGCACGCGGGCGCGCTGGAGGAGTTCTGCGCACGGTCGGCGGTCTCGCCCGGGACGCTGGCCGGTGCTCTGCGAGAGCTGACCCGCACGGGTGAGGGCGTGGTCGTGCTGTGCGGCTCGGCCTACCGCAACCGTGGTGTCGAGCCGTTGCTCGACGCGGTCGTGGCGTATCTGCCGTCACCGCTCGACGTGCCTGCCGTACACGGCGCGCACGACGGCGCCGACGTGGAGCGGCCCGCCGATCCGGCGGCGCCGTTCGCCGGGCTGGCGTTCAAGGTGAGCGCGACGCCGACCGGCCGGCTGACGTATCTGCGGGTGTACTCGGGAACGATCGCGAAGGGAGACACCGTGCTGGACGCGGCTGCGGGGCGCACCGAGCGGATCGGGCGGATCCTGCGGGTGCAGGCCGACCGTCACGCCCAGGTGGACGTGGCCCTGGCCGGGGACATCGTGGCCGTCGTCGGTCTGAAGTCGGCCCGCGCGGGCTCCACGCTCTGTGCGCCGGGCGCGCCGCTCGTCCTCGAACCGCCCGGCGTGGCCGAGCCGGTGGTGTCGGTCGCGGTCGAGACCCGCAGGTCCACGGACACCGACCGGCTGGCCTCCGCACTGGCCCGGCTGGCGGAGGAGGACCCGTCGCTGGTCGTGCGGACCGACGCCGAGACCGGGCAGACGCTGCTGTCCGGGATGGGAGAACTGCATCTGGAGGTCGCGGTGGAGAAGATCCGGCGGGAGGCCGGGCTGGACGTCAACGTCGGCCGCCCCAGGGTGTCGTACCGCGAGACCGTCGGACGGGGCGTGACCGGCTTCGTCTTCCGGCACGTCAAACAGGACGGCGGCGCGGGCCAGTTCGCGCACGTCGTGCTCGACGTCGAGCCCCTGGAGACGGGGTCCGGCTTCGAGTTCCGCTCGGCCGTCGTCGGCGGCCGGGTGCCGCAGGAGTACGTCCGTGCCGTGGAGGCCGGGTGCCGGGACGCCCTCGGTGACGGCCCGCTCGGCGGTCACCCGGTGACCGGGCTGCGCGTCACCCTCACGGACGGGGCGACCCATGTGAAGGACTCCTCCGACACCGCCTTCCGCACGGCCGGCCGCCTCGGCCTGCGCGACGCCCTGCGCTCCTGCGCGATGGTCCTGCTGGAGCCGGTCGTGGAGGTCTCGGTCACCGTGCCGGACGACGCCGTCGGCAGCGTGCTCGGCGACCTGGCGGCCCGTCGCGGCCGGGTCTCCGGCTCGGTCACCCGGGCGGGCGCGACGGCCGTCACGGCGACCGTTCCGCTGGCCGAACTCTTCGGCTACGCGACACGGTTGCGCAGCCGGACCCAGGGCCGCGGCACCTTCACGGCCCGGCCGACGGGGTATGCGCCGGCACCGGTGACGGCACCGGCCCGGTGACCGACGGGTACGGCCCCACTCGTACGCGGGTGGGGCCGTACCCGTGCGCGGCCTCTGGCGGACGGCAAAAGAAAGGGCAAGGAGAACTCTCTCCCTGCCACTCTCAACGTATAGCGCACAGGGGGGCTTGCCACAAGGGCCGGGTCACGGCGCAGAATCGTCGGCCGATGCCGCGTTCCGGCATCGGAAGTGCGGATGAGGCCGTGCCCGACAAGGGGTTCGACAGACTTGGAGGCGCCGGGATCACGTCGGCCATCGCGGCCCGACGGACCGCGGCAGCCCCGGAGGGATCGCGTTGACCGAGCAGTACGTGGTGGGTCTTCAGGAGATCGACGAGACGCAGGTCGCCGTCGTCGGCGGCAAGGGTGCGCATCTGGGCGGGCTGTCGCGGATCGACGGCATTCGCGTGCCGGGCGGCTTCTGCGTGACGACGGACGCCTTCCGGCGGGTCCTGGCGCAGGTGCCGTCGATCGACGACCTGCTCGATCGGCTGTCGCGCTCGGACCCGGACGACCGGGAGGCGATCCGCACGCTCAGCGCGCTGATCCGCCGGGCCGTGGAAGAGACCGCTGTCCCGGACGACCTCGCGGTGGCGATCACCGGCGCGCTCGCCGACCTCGGCGAGGACGCCGCCTGTGCCGTCCGGTCCAGCGCCACGGCGGAGGACCTGCCGACGGCCTCCTTCGCCGGCCAGCAGGACACGTACCTCAACGTCGTGGGGCCGGAGGCGATCCTGAGGCACGTCAGCCGGTGCTGGGCCTCGCTGTTCACCGAGCGGGCCGTGATCTACCGGCAGCGCAACGGCATCGACCATCGCACGGTCCACATGGCCGTGGTCGTGCAGCGGATGGTCCTCCCGCACGCGTCCGGCATCCTGTTCACCGCCGACCCCGTCACGGGCAACCGGAAGGTCGCCACCGTCGACGCCGGCTTCGGCCTGGGCGAGGCCCTGGTCTCCGGCCTGGTGAACCCGGACGTCTTCAAGGTGCGGGACGGCGAGATCGTCGCCAGGACCATCGCCGCCAAACAGCGTGCCGTGCACGCCCTGCCGGCCGGCGGCACGCGCGAGGTGGCGATCGACTCGCGACGGCAGGAGCAGCCGGCGCTGACGGACGCCCAGGCCATGGAACTCGTACATCTCGGGCGGCGGATCGAGGCGCACTTCGGCCGCCCGCAGGACATCGAATGGTGCCTGGCCGACGACGGCTTCCAGATCGTTCAGAGCCGGCCGATCACCACGCTGTTCCCGGTGCCCGAGAGCGGCGACCAGGAGAATCACGTCTACGTCTCCGTCGGCCACGGGCAGATGATGACCGACCCGATGAAGCCACTGGGGCACTCCATGTGGCGGCTGACGGCCATGGTGCCGATGCACGAGGCCGGCGGCAGGCTGTTCGTCGACGTCACCCGGCGCCTGGCCGCGCCCACGAGCCGCGCTGGTCTCCTGGACGTCCTGGGGAAGGGCGATCCGCTGACCAGGGACGCGCTGGAGACCGTCCTCGACCGCGACGGCTTCGTCCCGTCGCTCCCGGACGCCGGCCCCGGCGGGCCCCCGGCCGGCGGCCCGCCCGCCCCGCTCGAGACCGATCCGGCCGTCGTCAGCCGGCTGATCGAGCGCAGCGAGACGTCCGTCGCCGCCCTGGAGCGCGACATCCGGACGAAGACCGGACCGGCGCTCTTCGACTTCCTGATGGAGGCCTTCGAGGAGCACAAGCGGGTCCTCAGCGATCCGTTGAGCATCCAGGCGATCATGGCGGGGATGGAGGCCACGTGGTGGCTCAACGAAAAGCTGCTGGAGTGGCTGGGCGAGAAGAACGCCGCTGACACCCTCACGCTGTCCGCCCCCGGCAACGTCACCTCGGAGATGGGACTCGCGCTGCTCGGCGTCGCGGACGTGATCCGCCCGCATCCGGAGCTGGTGACGTTCCTCCAGGGCGTCGAGGACGACGGCTTCCTCGACGAGTTGGCGAAGCTCCCCGGCGGGACCGGGGCGCGCGACGCCATCGAGGCCTACCTCGACCGGTACGGCATGCGCTGCGTCGGCGAGATCGACATCACGAGGCCACGGTGGCGTGAGCGCCCCACCACGCTCGTGCCCGTGATCCTCGACAACGTCAGGAACTTCGAGCCGGGCGCCGCCGAGCGGCGTTTCGAGCAGGGACGGCGGAAGGCGCGGGAGAAGGAGCGGGACGTGCTGTCCCGCCTGCGGGCCCTGCCGGACGGGGACCTCAAGGCCGCCGAGGCCAAGCGGATGATCGACCGGGTCAGGACCTTCATCGGCTACCGGGAGTATCCGAAGTACGGCATCATCAGCCGCTACTTCGTCTACAAGCGGGCCCTGCTGGCGGAGGCCGAACGCCTGGTGCGGGCGGGCGTGCTGCCCGAGGCGGAGGACGTCTTCTACCTCACCTTCCAGGAGTTCCACGACGCCGTGCGCTCGAACCGGGTGGACGAGCGGCTCGTCCGGCAGCGCAAGGAGGCGTTCCGGTCGTACCACGCGCTCACCCCGCCCCGCGTGCTCACCTCGGAGGGTGACGCCCTCACCGGTGCGTACCGGCGCGACGACGTGCCGGCCGGTGCCCTGGTCGGCCTGCCGGTCTCCGCCGGGACAGTCGAGGGCAGGGCCCGGGTCGTGCTCGACATGGCCGACGCCGATCTCGAAGCGGGCGACATCCTGGTCACGGCCTTCACGGACCCCAGCTGGTCGCCGCTGTTCGTCGGCATCGCGGGCCTGGTGACCGAGGTCGGCGGCCTGATGACCCATGGCGCGGTGATCGCCCGGGAGTACGGCCTGCCCGCCGTCGTGGGCGTGGAGCAGGCCACCCGGCTGATCCGGGACGGACAGTGGATCCGCGTGCACGGAACGGACGGGTTCGTCGAGATCCTGCCCTGAACCGGTGCCCCCGTCAGCCGCTCTCCCCCGAAGCGTCCTTCCGGGGAGAGCGGCCCGTCACCGGGCACGGCGGGTTCTCAGGGGTACGACACCACGGTCGACGGCACCGTCGAAGTCCCGGACGTCGGCGACCCCGTGTCGTTGATCACGCACTCGTACTGACCCTGGCCGCCCAGCGACACGACGAGCAGGTTGTGGAAGCGCACCCCGGACCGCACGGGAGCGGCGAAGCCGTGGTGCTGCACGATCGACGGGTTGACGTTGTAGTAGCAGTAGCTGCCCAGCCCCCAGCCCTCGTGCGCCGTCACGCCGTCGCCGACCTTGTAGGCGGCGTAGCCCTTGATGGAGCCGTTCTGGATGGCGGCCTGGTTCGGGGCGTCGTACGCCTTCTCGTTCTGGAAGAAGATCGTGCGGCCGCGCCGGCCGTTCCACTGGACGTCGTACTTGTTGAAGTGCTCCACGAACAGACCGGTCGCCAGGACGTCGTCGCCGTTGACGACCACGCCGTAGTCGGCCCGGTTGGTCTCCCAGCCGACGCCCTCGCCGTGGTCGGCGCGCCACACCCAGGTGTGGTCGACGATGGTGTGCCGGCTGTTGATCACCATGCTGGTGGTGGCCTTGCCGGCGCCGGCGCCGCCGATGCGGACGAACACGTCCTGGACCGTGGTCGGGTTGGCGGAGTGGTCCCGGGACGCGCCCCGCGGCCCGATCTCCAGCAGCGTCGCGGAGTTGACCGGTCCGGCGTCGACCAGGAACCCGGCCAGGCGGACCCCGTCGACGTCGGCGACCCGCACGGCCGTGACGCCGCCGTCGGGGATCAGGGTCGCGTAGCCGAGGCCGAGGACCACGGTGCCCGCGCGGTTGACCTGGACGGGCCGGTCGAGGTGGTAGATGCCCGGGGTGAGCAGCAGGTGCAGCCCCTCGGCGAGCGCCTGGTTCAGGGTGGCCGCGGAGACGCCGGGCCGGGCGACGTAGAACTGCGACAGCGGCAGCGAGGTGCCTCGCGGGGTGCCGTTGCCCCAGGTCACACCGCGGGCGTTGGTCCGCTTCTCCGGGAGGAAGACCCGGTAGTCGTTGCCCTGGAGGTACAGGAACGGCTTCTCGCGCGAGACCGGAGTGGTGCCGAGCGTGGTGTACGGCGGGTTGGGGAAGCTCTGCGCCGGGGCGCCCTCGACGCCGGAGAACACCATGTTCCACACGCCGTTGAGCCAGCTGCCGATCGCGCTGTCGCGGGTGTACCACTGCTGCTGCGAGTACGGTCCGACCTGGCCGTCGATCCGGCTGTCCGCGATGTAGCCGCCGCTCGCCCAGCCGTAGCCGGTGGGGGAGAGGTTGAGACCGCCGCGGATGTGCATCCGGCGGAACGGGGCCGCCTGCGCGACCGCCCACCGGTTGGTGCCGTTGACCGGGACCAGGGCCAGGTTCTCCGCCGAGCGCCAGAAGTTCTGCGTCGCGTTGCCGTTGAACCAGCCGGCGTCGACCGTGACGTCGCCGTTGATGGTGGTGTCGTCGGGGGACAGGCCGAGGCCCGCGATCGAGGTGTAGAAGCCGAGCTGGGCGTTGAGGCCGTTGTAGGTGCCGGGCTTGAACAGCAGCGCGTAGCGGCCGGTGCCGAACTGCGCGGACTCCTGCCGGCGGAACACCTCGTCGAGCCGGGCCTGGATGCCGGGGGTCGACGGGTCGAAGACGATGACGTTCGGGCCGAGGTCGCCGCCGCCGGGCAGGGCACGCGGCTTCTTGCGCGTCGACGGCGCCGCGGGCCCGGCCGCGGCCGAAGCCGAGGACGGCGCCGCGGCGGCCGGTGTGGCCGCGCCGAGCACGGCCGGTGTGACCACGGCCGCGGCGCCCAGCAGCGTGCGACGGCCGATCGAGGGCGGCCGGGAATCCGGGGAGGAAGCAGACATGGGCGGCTCTCCTTGTTCAGGAAATGAACACGGTGGGGTGTGGGAGCGCTCTCTCGCCGGTGAATGGTTCAGCGGTAAAACGAAGGAGTCAAGACCTTGGACCAGAGTCCGGCGACTGCGTCAAAAGCCTTGACGCGCGCGTTTCTTAGGGCTTAACTCACGCTCTAAATTAAGCAGCAGTACTCCCGGAAGGGACACCTGGAGCCATGCGCACAACGCGAGCCGCGGCCGTAGCTGCCGTCACCATGTCTCTCGCCCTGGCCGCCACGGCCTGCGGAGGCGGTTCGTCCACCGATGGTGGCGGGTCGAACGATTCACCGAAGACCCTCACCTACTGGGCCTCCAACCAGGGCGCCAGCATCGAGGTCGACAAGAAGGTCCTCCAGCCCGAGCTCGACAAGTTCGAGAAGGAGACGGGCATCGAGGTGAAGCTGGAGGTCGTGCCCTGGTCGGACCTGCTCAACCGGATCCTGACCGCGACCACCTCCGGTCAGGGCCCGGACGTCCTCAACATAGGCAACACCTGGAGCGCCTCCCTCCAGGCCACGGGGGCGCTGCTGCCGTGGAACGCCGAGAACTTCGGCAAGATCGGCGGCAAGGACCGGTTCGTCGACTCCGCGCTCGGCTCGACCGGCGCCGAGGGACAGGACCCGGCCGCGGTGCCGCTGTACTCGATGTCGTACGCCCTCTACTACAACAAGAAGATGTTCGCCGACGCGGGCATCTCCAAGCCGCCGGCCACCTGGGAGGAGCTGGTCGCCGACGGCAAGAAGCTGTCCAAGGACGGCAAGTGGGGCCTGGGCGTGGAGGGTTCGAACCCCTCGGAGAACATCCACCACGCCGTCGTCTTCGCCAAGCAGCACGGCGCCGACTTCTTCACCGCCGACGGCAAGCCCGACTTCACCTCCGACAAGGCGGTCGAGGGCGTCAAGCAGTTCGTCGACCTGATGGCCAAGGACAAGATCATCGCGCCCGGCAACGCCGAGTACGCGCAGAACCAGTCCGTCAGCGACTTCGCCAAGGGCAGGACGGCGATGCTGCTGTGGCAGTCCGCCTCCGCCAACCTCAAGTCGCAGGGCATGAGCGAGGACGCCTACGGCATCGCGCCGGTGCCGGTGCAGTCCGGCACCCCGGGCTCCGACACCAGCGTCAACTCCATGGTCATGGGCATCAACCTGGCCGTCTTCAAGAACACCGACAACCTCGACGGTGCCACGAAGTTCGTGAAGTTCATGACCAGCGACGACGAGCAGAAGATCCTCAACGAGGCCTACAGCTCGATCCCGCCGGTCAAGGGCGCGCAGTCGGACGAGTCCTTCAACACCCCCGCGAACGCGGTCCTCAAGGACACCCTCGCCAAGAGCGCCATCGCGGCACCGCAGGTCGCCGACGAGTCCCAGTTCGAGACAGCCGTCGGTACGGCCATCAAGGAGCTGTGGGCCGACGCCGCCGCCGGACGCCCGGTGACCACGGACTCGGTGAAGGCGGCGCTGGAGAAGGCCCAGCAGCAGATGCCGACGAAGTGAGCACGATGACGACCACGGTTCCCGCCAAGGCCGAGGTGCGTCAGAGCTCCCCCGGGACGGCGGACGGCCCCCGCCGCCGTCCCGGGCGGATCCGCCGCATCGGCCTGCCCTATCTGCTGCTCCTGCCCGCCCTGCTCCTGGAACTCCTCGTTCATCTGGTGCCGATGGTGATCGGCGTCCTGATGAGCTTCAAGGAGCTCACGCAGTTCTACATCCGTGACTGGACCACCGCGCCCTGGAACGGCATCGACAACTACCGGATGTCGGTGGACTTCAACGCCCCCGTCGGCCAGGCGCTGCTCCACTCGTTCCTGGTCACGCTCGCCTTCACCCTGCTGTCGGTCGGCCTGTGCTGGCTGATCGGCACGGCCGCCGCGATCTACCTGCAGGACACCTTCCGCGGCCGGGGTCTGCTGCGCGCCCTGTTCCTGGTGCCGTACGCGCTGCCCGTCTACACGGCAGTGATCACCTGGGTGTTCATGTTCCAGCACGACAACGGCCTGGTGAACCACGTCCTGCACGACCAGCTCGGCATCACCGACAAGCCCTCCTTCTGGCTCATCGGCGACAACAGCTTCATCGCGCTGCTGACGGTGTCGGTGTGGAAGGGCTGGCCGTTCGCCTTCCTCATCGTCATGGCCGGCCTCCAGAACATCCCGAAGGAGCTGTACGAGGCCGCGGCCCTCGACGGCGCCGGCATGTGGCAGCAGATCCGCCGGATCACCCTGCCGTCGCTGAGCCCGGTCAACCAGGTCCTCGTCCTGGTGCTGTTCCTGTGGACGTTCAACGACTTCAACACGCCGTACGTCCTGTTCGGCAAGACCGCGCCACAGGCCGGGGACCTCATCTCCGTGCACATCTATCAAGCCAGCTTCGTCACCTGGAACTTCGGCACCGGTTCCGCGATGAGCGTACTCCTGCTGCTGTTCCTGCTCGTGGTGACGGGCGTGTACCTCGTCCTCACCTCGCGCGGACGGAGGACCAAGAATGCGTAACTCGCCCATGGCACCGCCGCGTTCCTTCCTGTGGTCCCGGCGGATCTTCCTCACCCTGCTCACCGGCTTCGTCCTGGTCCCCGTCTATGTGATGGTCTCCAGCTCGCTCAAGCCGCTGGCGGACGTCTCGGGCCAGTTCCGCTGGCTGCCCAGCGGGCTGACGATCCGCCCGTACATCGACATCTGGTCGACGGTGCCGCTCGCGAGGTACTTCCTGAACTCGCTGATCGTGGCGGGCGCGGCGACGGTGTGCTCGGTGGTGATCGCGGTGTTCGCCGCCTACGCCGTCAGCCGCTACAACTTCCGCGGCAAGCGGGTCTTCACCGTCACCGTCCTGTCGACGCAGATGTTCCCCGGCATCCTCTTCCTGCTCCCGCTGTTCCTCATCTACGTCAACATCGGCAACGCCACCGGCATCGCCCTGTTCGGCTCGCGCGGCGGCCTGATCCTGACGTATCTGACCTTCTCGCTGCCGTTCTCGATCTGGATGCTGATCGGGTACTTCGACTCGGTGCCGCGCGATCTGGACGAGGCGGCGTTGGTCGACGGCTGCGGCCAGCTCGGCGCGCTGTTCCGGGTGGTCGTGCCGGCCGCGATCCCGGGCATCGTCGCGGTCGCCGTCTACGCCTTCATGACCGCCTGGGGCGAAGTGCTCTTCGCGTCGGTCATGACCAACGACACCACCCGCACCCTCGCCGTCGGCCTCCAGGGCTACTCCACGCTCAACGACGTGTACTGGAACCAGATCATGGCCGCCTCGCTCGTCGTCAGCGTGCCCGTGGTGGCGGGCTTCCTGCTGCTCCAGCGCTATCTGGTCGCCGGCCTGACCGCGGGTGCCGTCAAGTGATCCACACCCCCCGTTCCGAGAGGATTTCTGTGTCCGACCGCATCGACCTCGCCGCACTCCCGAACGACTTCCTGTGGGGCACCGCCACAGCGGCGTACCAGATCGAGGGAGCCGTGGCGGAGGACGGCCGTTCCCCGTCGATCTGGGACACCTTCTCGCACACCCCCGGAAAGATCGACAACGGCGACAACGGCGACGTCGCCTGCGACCACTACCACCGCTGGCGCGAGGACATCGGCCTGATGCGCCGGCTCGGCACGAACGCCTACCGGTTGTCGGTCGCCTGGCCGCGCGTCGTGCCGGGCGGGGACGGCCCGGTGAACGCCAAGGGCCTCGCCTTCTACGACGAGTTGGTCGACGGTCTGCTGGAGGCGGGCATCGCCCCCTCCGTCACCCTGTACCACTGGGATCTGCCGCAGGCGCTGCAGGACCGGGGCGGCTGGCCCGAGCGGGCGACCGCCGAGCACTTCGCCGAGTACGCCTCCGTGGTCGCCGCCCGGCTCGGCGACCGGGTCACCCAGTTCGCCACCCTCAACGAGCCCTCCTGCTCGGCCTGGATCGGCCATCTGGAGGGCAAGATGGCGCCCGGTCTGACCGACCTCACGGCCGCCGTCCGCGCCTCCTACCACCTCCTGCTCGGCCACGGCCTCGCGACACAGGCGATCCGCGCCGCCGCGCCCGGTGCCGACGTCGGCATCGTCAACAACCTGTCGACGGTCTACGCGGCCGGCGACCGCCCCGAGGACGAGGCCGCCGCCCGCCGCCAGGACGGCCACGTCAACCGCTGGTGGCTCGACCCGGTGCACGGCCGCGGCTTCCCGGCCGACATGGTCGAGACCTACGGCGTCGAACTCCCCGAGCGGGCCGGCGACCTGGAGACGATCGCGGCCCCGCTGGACTGGCTCGGCCTGAACTACTACTTCCCGGCCCACGTCGTCGACGACCCCGAGGGCCCGGCGCCCTACGCCCGCGCCGTCCGCCGCCCGGACGTGCCGCGCACCGGCATGGACTGGGAGATCGACCCGAGCGGCATCGAGACGCTGCTGCTGCGGCTGACCGAGGAGTACGAGCCGCGCAAGATCTACGTCACCGAGAACGGCTCCGCGTTCCCGGACGTCGTACGCCCCGACGGCACGATCGACGACCCCGAGCGCCAGGACTACCTGGTCCGGCACCTGGCGGCCTGTGCCTCCGCCGTCCGCAAGGGCGTCCCGCTGGCCGGGTACTACGCCTGGTCGCTGCTCGACAACTTCGAGTGGGCGTACGGCTATGCCAAGCGCTTCGGCCTGGTCCACGTCGACTACGAGACCCAGGTCCGCACGATCAAGGGCACCGGTCACCGGTACGCGGACATCGTCCGCGAGCACGGGGCGGGGGCCAAGCGGGCGGCCTGACCCGGCCGCGGTGGGCGTGGGAGCCGGAGCCCATGCCCACCGCACCTCCAGTACTCTGGCACCAGCTCCTCGAACTGTCATGAACGCAACATCATCGACACTCAGGAGAGCCGCACGCACAGCCGCATCCCCTGCACCCTTCTGGCCGGCCTCGCGATCCGCATCGACCTCGGCGCCTACGTCATCCTCAACCTCGCCCTCGGCGGCATCTACCCGGTCGGCTGGAACAAGGTCACCACTCCGTACCGGGGCCTGCCCCAGTCCAATGTCGACCGCATCGCGGCCGGCGGCGTCCAGGCGGAGGTGGACTGGGTGAGGGTCGGCCGGAAGGGCTGACACGGACGCACCGGGCCCCGAGTCCCCTGGAGAGGATCCTGGAGGGGAGGACTCGGGGCCCTTCCGTGCCGCTGGATCAACTCCGCGGCAGTTCGGCCTCGTTCGCCTCGCTCATCACCTTCTAGAGTGAAATATCAGACGAACGGATGGTCATTCATCTAACAGCGTGTCACAGTGCCCTTCACGCCAATTCGTCGGGGGGCGAGATTGCGGGTACCGAGCACGGAACCGGCCAGGTATGAGTTCTGCGAACGGCTTTCCGGGGGGATGGCCGAGGTCTGGAAGGCACGGGACCTCCTGCTGAACCGCACCGTGGTGATCAAGCGGCTGCAGGTGCGCACGCCCAGTGACGCGCTCGCCCAGCGCTTCGTCCGCGAGGCCAAGGTCCTCGCCGCCGTCGACGACCCCCGCATCGTCAAGATCTACGACGTCGACGTGGAACGCTCCGGGCAGGGGTACTGCCTCTACCTGGTCACCCAGTTCCTCGACGGCCTGACCCTCCAGCAGTACCTCGCCGCGCGACCCCGGCCCTCCGTCGGCGAAGTGGTCTCGCTGGTTCGGCAGTTGTGCGAGGCGGTCGCCCAGGTCCACGCCCGGGACCTGGTGCACCGCGATCTCAAGCCTGCCAATCTCATGCTGTGCCCGGTCACCGGCGCCTCGCCGGGCGGCCCGCAGTCCCGGCTGGTCCTGATCGACTTCGGTATCTCCCGCGCCCTCTCTTCCAGGGAGTCCGTCTCCGCCGAGGCCGGGCTCACCAGGCCCGGCTACTTCGTGGGCACGCCCGCCTACACGCCGCCGGAGCTGTTCATCGGCGGCGTGCCCAGTGTCGCGTCCGACCTCTACTCCATCGGCTGCATCCTCTTCGAGGCGCTCGCCGGCCGGGGACTCTTCTGCGAGGCGGCCGAGTTCACCGACTACTGGAACGCCCATCAGCAGGCAGCCGTGCCGTCCCTGCGCATCGAGCGGCCCGACGTCCCGGCCCCGCTCGACGATCTGGTCCGGGACCTGCTCGCCAAGTCCCCGTCCCACCGCCCCACCGGAACGGCCGAGGTACTCGCCCGCCTCGACGCGATCGCCCCCACCGGTGCCGCGCCCCGCCGATGGCCACGCCGGCCCGCCGCGGACCGGGGCTCGGCCGTGCGGCGGATCGAGGCAGCCTTCCAGCACGCCATGTCCGTGCCGGCCCCGCACGCGCGCGCCGACCGGCTGGAGGCGGTCCTGGAGGACGCCGCCGTGAGCCTGTCCGCCGACCACCGGGTCACCTGGCTGATCGCGCTGAACCTGGGCCGGGCCCTGCAGGAGGCCGGGCGGCCCGAGCAGGCGGTGTCGCTGCTGACGATCCTGCGCAGCCGGCTGACGACGCGGCTGCCCGCCGGAGACCCGGTCGCCGTTCTGTGCCGGCTCAACCTCGCGCGCTACACCGGCGAGTGCGGGCGCCCCGCGGAGGCGGCGGCTCAGCTGGGCGACCTGCTCGCGGCGGTGGCGGGCGGGATCGGCCCGGACGACCCCTCCCTGCTCGAGGCGCGCTTCGACCAGGCGCACTGGAGCTACGCCGCGGGCGACGTCGCAGCCGCGCGGAGGCTGTTCGAGGCGCTGCTCGCCGACCATGTCACGCTCTTCGGCCCCGACGGTGACGACACCAGGAACCTGCGCAGCTGCCTGGCGGGATACCCGGCCCTGACGGCCTGACCACTGCACCACCTCACCACCACTCCATCACTTCGAGCAGAAGGCGACCCGCTCGTGGCAGACATGTACGACCTCAACGCCATCCGCGACAGCTTCTTCGCGAGTCAGCGGCGCCACACCGAGGCGCCCACCGTCCCCGACCAGCAGGTGTACGTCGACCGCACCGGCCGCGTCCGTCTGGGCACCGGCACCGACGAGGACGCACCCCTGTCCAAGGTCCCGCACGGCACCTTCGCGGCCCTGTCCCCGGCCCAGCGCCTCGCCGAGGAACGGCGCGCCGCCGCGCGCAAGCTGCCTCCGAACGCCTACTACGAGGACAGCCCCGGCGCCGAGGGCTGGGTCTACAGCGTCACGACCGAATTCGGGAACACCTACGTGATGTGCGCGGCGTTCAACGGCACGCAGTACGACGTACGGCTCCTGGATCCCCCGATGGAGAGCGTCCCCAGGCTCGACCAGCACGGCAACCACCTGTACAGGAGCGGCAAGATCTGCCTGAGCAGCAGCACCGGTGGCGGCATGCCCGACCTGGAGAGCGCGTACTCGCGTTCGGCCGTCTGGGCGCTCGGCGTCGACTTCGTGCAGATGGGGCATTCGTTCCCCTTCAACCACAACCAGTGACCCCACCGGCTCCCGTCCGCCGGAGTCCGCCCGTGCCCTGCCCGATCCGCTGAGGAGACCCCGGCATGCTGTCTGTCCGCATCTTCGACTTCGTCCTCGACGCGCTGGACGGCACCCTCGGAGCCGTGCAGCCCGAGCAGGGAGGCGCCCTGCTCGGACTGCGCGGCCAGGACGTGGTGACCTCGTTCATCCACGACCCCACCGCCCGAGTGACCCGCGTCGAGTACCAGAACTCGCCCTGGCTGCTCGAGGAGATCACCCGGCGGGAGCAGGCCGGCGCGGAGCGGTTCAAGGGCATCGTGCATTCCCATCCTGCCCGCACACCCCAGCCCTCCGGCCAGGACCGCTACGAGTTCGCCACCGCGCTGGAGACCAATCCCCAACTCGGCCGGTACATCGCGCCGATCGTCACGCACGACGCCCTCAGTGCGCTCGCGCAGCACGAGCTGCGCACCGGCCGGGGCGCCCGGATCTCCTTCTTCTGCGGCACGTTCAACGGCCCCCGGTTCGCCCTGGAGCGGATGCGCCCGGTCGTCGTCCCGCTGCGCGCATCCGTGGAACGCGCCGGACTGCCGTTCTCCGAGAGTTCGGTGCAGGTCCTCGACGACGTCCACGGGGTGAGCGTGTCCCTGCCGGAGGAACTGTTCGGGCCGGGCCGCCACCTCTTTGTGACGGCACACTTCCCCTTCACCGCACCCGTCATGTACGACCTCGACAGTCTCGGCGGAGCCGTGGTGCGGGCGCTGCCGTGGAACCTCGCGGCCTCGCCCGTCGACCGCCTCGCCCTTGCGCTGGAGTCGGCGTCCAGCACCGTGGGCGGGCCGCCGCCGGCCGAGGGTCGCCAGGTGAACGGCACGGCGAGGACGCCCCGGACCCCGGGGGACGGGGACACCCTGGCCCGGGGCGTCGACCGTCTCCTGGCCGCCGAGGGGGCCGCACAGCAGACCGGCCCGGAGCCCGTGCCCTCTCCGGCGGCACCGGAGCCCGGCACGACGCGTACATCCGACACCCTGCCGGTGACCGGAACCGGCGGGTCCTTGTCCGGTACCGGCGGCCCTGTCTCCGGCACCGGCGGGCTTGCATCTGATACCCGCGGCTCCTTGCCCGACGATTCCGGGTCCGTGCCTGGCACCGGCGGGTCCGTATCCGCCCCGGGCGGGCCCGTGTCCGGCACCGGCGAGCCTGCATCGGGGACCGGCGGGTCCGTGTCCGGTACCGGCGGGCATGCGTCCGGTACCCGCGGGGCCGTGAGCGGCGACGGCGGGTCCGTGTCCGGACGCGGACCGGGACCGGGAGCCGCGGGGTCCGTCCCCGGCGCACGGCCGGCACCGGGAACCTCGGGATCCGTGGCACCCACGGGTCCGGCACGGCACGCCGAACCGGGTGTGCTGCGTCGGATCGGCGCGTGGTTCGGTCTTACCGGCCGCGCCTCCCTCGGACAGGCGCTGTTCGCCCGCACCGGCGGCCTCCTGTCACCGGCCCTGGCCGGCCGCCATGTCCTGCTGGTGGGCGCGGGATCGGTCGGCTCCTATCTCGCCGACGTGCTGGTGAGGTCCGGCGTGGGCCGGCTGACCGTGGTGGACCCCGACCGGGTGGAGGCCGCCAACATCGGCCGTTCCCTGTTCATCGCGCACGACATCGGCACCCCGAAGGCCAAGGCCTCGGTGCGTCATCTGCGCAATGTGCACCCCGGTGTGAAGGCCCGGGCCTGGCGGGCGAGCGTCGCCGACATCCCGCCCAAGCGGTGGAGGAAGCTGCTGCCGCACGTCGACCTGGTCATCGCCGCGACCGACGACAACGCCGCCCAGCAGCGCCTGAACCACCTCGCCTACTGGTTTGGCACACCCGCTGTGTTCGTGGGGCTCTACCAGGGCGCGGCCGGCGGCGAGGTCGTCTTCTCCAAGCCGCCGCTGCCCTGCTGGGCGTGCTCGACCGGTGGCGTCCGCGAGTCCCTGGGAGGCCTCGGGATGCGGCCGGACACCGACTACGACACCGGCCGCAGCTTCGCGGTGCCCGGCCTGTTGCCCGACATCCAGCACGTCGCCTCGTCCGGCGCGAAGATCGCCCTGGCGCTGCTGCACGGCGACGAGCGCGACCGGATCACCTGTTTCCTCGCGAAGCCCCTGGAGGAGCAGTTGTCCATGGTGCTGATGGCGATGGAACCGGACCACTGGCTCTTCCCGAAGGTCATGGGAGAGGTACCCGGCCAGCACGCCTTCCAGAGCATCTGGGTCCGCACCGGGCGGCGCCCCGACTGCCCGGTCTGCGGTGAGGAGTCCCGCCGCGTCGACCCGCTGGAGTACCACAGCGCAGCGAAGGACTCGGCGACGACGGAGCAGATGCAGCAGGCACTGCGCGCCCGCCGCGCGGTCTCCAGCCCCGGCTCCCACTAGCCCCTTCGATCGAACGAACGACATGGAGTACCCGCGAACATGGGAGACGAGCAGCTCAGACGCATGCGCGAGGCACGCCTGAAGCGTCTGGCGGAGAAGGGAACCGGCTCCGAGGTGCCGCGCTCGAGCCCCGCACCGAAACCTCGGCCGACCGTGCACCACCAGCCCGCGGCGAACCCCCGGCCCGCACCACCGCGCCCCGTGCGCCGGCCCGTCCGGACTCCGGCGGCGCGCCCCGCCCCGAGGCCGCGCCCGCAGACGGCGCGTAGCGGAGCGCCCGCGCCCGGCACCCCCCGGTTCGGCTCGGGCGAACCCAGCCGTCTCGGCCACGCCGCCGCCCTCAGCGCGTTGCTGTGGACGGTTCTGCTGACTTCGGGCTGGCAGCTGCCGTTCGAACTCGCCGCCGAGGTCCCGGTGTCCTGGGCGCTGCCCACGGAGCTGGCTCTGCGGGAGGAGGCCGCACCCTGGTTCCCCGACCTCTTCCGCTACACGCTCTCCAGCGGGCCGGCCGCGGACAAGCACTGGCTCTACCCGGCGCTCGCGGTCGCCGCCGCCTTCGTGCTGCGGTGGACCCGGTCGCTGCCTGCGGCCCTGCACGCCCTGCTGGGCTGGTCGGCCGCCCTCTACGGCGCCGCCGCGCTGACGGCCCTGGGCCCGTGGGCCCTCCGGTCATGGCCCGTCACGGCGGCCGTGCTCATCGTGTCCCTGCTGGTGCTGTTCCGGCAGCCGCCGAAACGATGAGCTCACGGCGGCCATCGAGCTCTGTCGAGGTTGGAAGCCGGGGCCGTGTCACATCAGGTGTATGCGACGTTGGCCGTGCCGGGTCTGTAGCAGACCGAGGAGTATGCGCGAGCCGTGTTCGCGATGCGGCGCCCCCTCTTGGACGAGGAGGCGGTGGAGCATCGCGTGGCAGCCCGCATGGTAGGTCGAACCGCGCCTCGGCATCGAGAAGGCCGACGAGTGGTTCGGTGACAGAAGGGACGGATAGGGGGCGAGGACCGTGTCCCACCTGTTCCTGATGACCGCCCATCGTGCCGCACTACTCGGCAACGGCCGGTGCGACGCGTGAGGTGCGTCGACTCAGCAGTCCCGGACCGTCGTCGCTCGGTGGGTCGCGAGGGAGGCGATCAGGTCGTAGGCGGACGGCAGGCCGATGCCGGCGGGCCCGGCACGAAATCCGGGTCCACCTGGGCCGCCAGGTCGCCGCCCGTCCGGTCGTCCGCCCAGGCGCGGGCGTTGCGCAGGTGGAAGTCGACGGCGTGGCGGTGGGTGGTCGGCCAGTCCTTGTCGCAGGCGTCCACCGACTCGCGCAGGACGTTCAGGGCATGGACGTTGTGGGCCTCCAACTCGCCCCGTTCCCTGCCCTGCTCGGCCGCCCGGACCCAGGGGGACTGGACGAGGTGGGTGAGGAGGTCGTCGCCGACCTCCTCCTTGAGGAAGAGCAGGTCGTCCTCGCCGGTCACCTTGTTGCCGACGACCGCGACGCGGATGCCGAACTCGCGGGCGTGGTCGCGGTACTGGCGGTAGACCGAGACGCCCTTGCGGGTGGGCTCCGCGACCAGGAACGTCATGTCGAAGCGGGTGAACAGGCCGGAGGCGAAGGCGTCCGCGCCCGCCGTCATGTCGACGACCACGTACTCGCCGGGGCCGTCCACCAGGTGGCCGAGGTAGAGCTCGACGCCGCTGAGCTTGGAGTGGTAGCAGGCGACCCCGAGGTCGCTCTCGTCGAACTCGCCCGTGACCATCAGCGGCACATCGCCCACGCGCCGGACGTGACGTGTGTGCAGTTCGTCGTCGCCGAGGAGGCGCAGCAGGCGGGAGCCGCGGCCCGGCGGGGTGGTCTTGATCATGGCGTCGGCGGAGGGGATGCGCGGGTTGGTGCCCCGCAGGAACTCCTTGATGTCGCGGACGTGGGCACCGAGGGGCGGGGCGTCCAGGGCGGCGCCGGTGTGCCCCAGCGCCTCGGCGAGGTGCTGGTTGATGTCGCCGTCGATGGCCAGCACCGGCGCGCCGGAGCCGGCGAGGTGGCGGGTGAGGAGTGCCGACAGCGTCGTCTTGCCGCTGCCGCCCTTGCCGACGAACGCGATACGCATCAGCGGCCCGCCTTCGCGACCAGGGGCACCTTGTTGAAAATGGATGTCATGTGGTTAGGTTGGCCGTGGCTCATGATCACTGTCAAATCACATGGGCCGTAAGAGGGGTGCGAGGTCCGTGGGGGCCGTAGTGATCTCCTGTTTTGCTTAATGCATAGGATGTGCAAGTGCATGACTTCAGCATCAGGGCGGCGAGCCCGGACGACCTGGACAGTGCGCGAGCCCTGATGCTCGACACCGTCCACCGCGACTTCGGCACCGGCTACGTGCCCCGCTGGCACGCGGACATCATCGATCCGGCCGCCGCCTACCTCGCCTCACCCCGCCACACCCTCCTCGTCGCGCTCGACCCCAGCGGCGTCGTCGTCGCCACGGCCGCGCTCGACTCGCGCGGCCCGGCCCACCCGCCGAACCCGCGCGACCTCGCCGAGCGCTACCCCTCCGGCACGACCGCGCAGCTGCGCCGTGTCTACGTCCGCGCCGAGCACCGCAGGCGCGGGCTCGCCCGGCGGCTCGTCCATGAACTGCTCGCCTTCGCGGCGGCCGACGGCGGCTACCGCACCGTCTATCTCCACACCGACCCCGAGGTGCCCGGCGCCGAGAGCTTCTGGCGCTCCCTGGGCAAGGTCGTGCACGACGAACGCGAGGACACCGACGGCGGCAACGGCGTCGTCCACTTCGAGATACCGATGGAGCGATAGACCGTGCGACGCCGATTCCGTCCGATCCTCGCCCTCGCCCTCGCCCCGGTGCTGGCCGGTTGCTTCGCCTCCGGCGGTGGCGGCAGCGACTCCGCTGCGACCGGCTCCCGCCTCCGGGTCGCCCTCGCCTTCCCGCCCGCCGAGAACCTCTCGCCCTACGGCGCCGACGCCACCATCCTCAGCCGCCTCGGCGTCACCGAGGGCCTGACCGCGCTGGACCCCAACGGCACCGCCACCCCCGCCCTGGCCGCCTCCTGGCGCCGGGAGAACGAGAAGACCTGGCTGTTCACCCTCCGCGAGGCCACCTTCCAGGACGGCTCGAAGGTCACCCCGGCCGCCGTCGCCGCCGCCCTCACCCACGCCGCACAGGCCGAGCCCGCCCCGGCCGCGCTCGAAGGAGTCACCCTCACCGCGAAGGCGGAGGGCGGCGGCGTACGGGTCACGACCGGGGCCCCCGACCCGATCCTGCCGCTGCGGCTGTCCAGCCCCTCCCTCGCCGTCCTCTCCGCCAAGGCTTACAAGGAGAAGGACGAGGTCGACCCGGTCGGCACCGCCACCGGACCCTATGAACTCACCAAGGTCATGGGAACCACCGCCGCCACCCTCGACCGCTACGACGACCACTGGGGCGGACGCGCCCAGGCCACCGGTATCGACGTGAAGTTCGTCGCCGACGGCACCGCCCGCGCGAGCGCCCTGCGCACCGACCAGGTCGACCTCGCCGAGGCGATCCCCGTCGCCCAGGCCGCCACCCTCGACAAGGGCACCCGCGAGGCGACCGCCACCACTCGCACCACGAGCCTGCTCCTCAACTCGCAGCAGGGCCCCTTCAAGGACGCCGCGCTGCGGGCCGCGGCCCGCGCCGCCGTCGACACCTCCACGCTCGCCGAGGACGTCCACGAGGGATATGCCGACCCCGGCACCGGCATCTACGGCCCCGCCGTCACCTGGGCCGCGGGCAAGCGGACCGACCCCGTCGGACGGGCGGAGCCCGGCAGGCCCGACGGGACCCGCGTCACACTCGCCACGTACGACAACCGGCCCGAACTGCCCGAGGTCGCCCAGGTGCTGAAGCAGCAGCTGGAGAAGGCCGGGTTCCAGGTCACGCTGGAGGTGCGCGAGTACTCACGGCTGGAGAGCGACGCGCTGGCCGGAAAGTTCGACGCGTTCGTCCTTGCCCGCAACACCCTCGTCGACACCGGTGACCCCGTCTCCGTCCTCGCCAGTGACTACACCTGCGACGGCGGTTACAACCTCGCCCAGCTGTGCGACAAGGACGTCGACCGGGCCGTCGCCGAGGCCGAGCGCGCCACCGACACCGCCGCGCGGCAGGACGCGGCGATGGCCGCGGAGGCCCGCATCCTCGGCACCGACGCCGTCGTACCGCTGGTCCACCAGCGGATCATCACCGGCGTCGGGACCTCCGTCAGCGGTGCGCTCCTCGACCCGTACGAGCGCGCCCTCGTCGGCATCGGCACCCGGCGCTGACCCGTGCGGCACCAGGCAGTCACGCTCCTGTGGCGTGCGGGGATCGCGGCCGCCCTGGTGTGCGCCATCGGCGTACTGCCCTGGCTCTCGCACACCGACCCGGCGCTCACCGTCCTCAAGGCCCGGTCGGCCGAACGCGACCCCACGCCCGAGGTGCTGGCGGACATCCGTGCCCAACTCGGTCTGGAAAAGGGACCGCTCCGGCTCCTCGGCGACTGGCTGGGCGGGCTGTGGCACGGGGACGCCGGCCGGTCCTGGATCTCCGGCAGCGAGGTCACTCCCGCCGTGCTCCAGGCCCTCGGCGTGTCCCTGCTGCTGATGGCGGTGGCCCTCGCGGTCGCCGCCGGCACCGCCGCGCTGATCTGCGCGCGCACCCTGTGGCTGGGGGCGCGGCAGCGACTGGACGGACGTCGGGCCGCGGGCAGCGGCTCGGCGGTCCTCGCCGCGCTGCCCGAGTTCCTCACCGCCTCCGTCCTCGCCACCGTCGTCGGCGTGCAGCTCGGCTGGCTGCCCGCGCTCGGCTGGTACGGCTTCCAGTGGACGATCCTGCCCGCCCTCGCCCTCGGCCTGCCCGCCGGAGCCGTCCTCGGCCGGCTCCTCGACGACCTGCTGCCCGGCGCCTTCGCCGAGCCCTGGGCGCTCGCCGCCACCGCGCGCGGACTTCCCGGCCGCACCGTCGCCCGACAGGCCCTGCGCCGCTGCCTGCCCGGACTGCTGCCCAACACCGGCCTGTTCGTCGTGGGCATCACCGGCGGGGCGGTCACCGTCGAGCAGATCTACGACATCCCCGGCCTCGGCCGCACCACCCTCCAGGCCGCTCTCGCCCAGGACCTGCCCGTCCTCCAGGCCGGCACGCTCGCCCTCGTGCTGCTCGCCGCGGTCGCCGCCGCACTGGCCCACCTCCTCACCCGCCTGCTGATGGGCCCGGCCCTGCGCGACGGCGCGCTGCCGTCCCCGCACCGGCCGGCACCGCCCGCCCGCCGCTTCCCGCCCCTCGCCCACGGCGGCCTGCTCCTCGCCGTCATCGCCGTCGGCCTGCCCCGTGACCCACTGGCCCTCGACACGGGCGAACGACTCGCCGCGCCCTCCGGTGCGCACCCGTTCGGCACCGATGCCCTGGGCCGGGACGTCCTCGCCCGTGTCGCGCACGGCGCCCTCGACACGCTGCTGCTCGCGCTCGCGATCACCGCCGTCACCCTGGTCACCGGGCTGGCGCTCGGCCTGCTGCCGCGGCTGTCCGGGCCGGTCGTCGACACCGTCACCGCACTGCCGCCGGTCCTGGTCGCCCTGCTCGTCACCGCGATCGTCGGCAGTGGCGGCACCACGCCCGCCCTCGCTGTCGCCGCCGTCGCGTGGACACCGCTCGCCGCCCACACCTCGGCGCTCCTACGGCAGGAACGCGCCGCCCTCCACCTCACCGCCACCCGCGCCCTGGGCGCCGGCCGCTGGTATCTGCTGCGCCACGAACTGCTGCCCGCCGTCGTGCCGCCGGTCACCCGGCACGCCCTGCTCCGGCTGCCCGGCGTCGCCCTCGCCCTCGCCTCGCTCGCCTTCCTCGGCCTGGGCGCCCAGCCGCCCTCCCCGGAGTGGGGGCTGCTCCTCGCCGAGAACCAGCCCTACGCCGAGCGCGCCCCCTGGGCGGTCCTCGCCCCCGCCGCCGTACTCGCCCTGCTGGGCGCGCTGGCGGTGACGGCGGCCGCAGGCGTGCGGGGGCGCAGGCGCACGGCCCCGCGCGAGGTGACGGACGTGCCCGGGAAACAGCCGGAACCGAGGGAGTTGGTGACGGCCGGATGAGGCCGTCGACAACCGGCCTGCGCAAGGCGGCTCCGGACCGGCTCCGCCTTTCCCCTCTCCTCCGCCTCCTGATCCTCACCCAACTCGCGTTCAACATCGGCTTCTTCGCCGTGCTGCCCTTCCTCGCCGAGCACCTGGGGCAGGCCGTCGGGATGGCGGGGTGGCTGGTCGGGTTCGTGCTGGGGCTGCGGACGTTCAGTCAGCAGGGGCTGTTCGTGGTGGGCGGCGCGCTGGCCGACCGGTACGGCATCCGGCCGGTCGTGCTCACGGGGTGCGTGCTGCGGATCGCCGGGTTCGTGTGGCTGGGGTACGCGACAGCGACCTGGGCGGTCATCGGGGCGGTGCTGCTGATCGGCTTCGCCGCCGCCCTGTTCTCACCGGCCGTGGAGTCCGAGGTCGCCCGCCAGGCCGTGCTGTGGGAGGAGACCGGCGGCGGCTCGCGCACCCGGGTGCTCGCGCTGCTGACGGTTGCCGGTCAGGCGGGCGCGTTCGTCGGCCCGCTGCTCGGCGCGCTGCTCCTGGCGGTGGATTTCCGTACGGTCTGCCTCGCCGGCGCCGCAGTGTTCGTCCTCGTCCTCGCCGGTCACACGTGGCTGCTGCCGCAGCGCATACCCGGGCGGGGCGGCGTCCGACTGCGCGGCGGTCTGGGCAAACTGCTGCGCAACCGCCGTTTCCTCGCCCTGTGCTGCGCGTACGGCGCCCATCTGCTCGCCTACAACCAGCTCTACCTCGCGCTGCCCGACGAAGTGGAGCGCGCCACCGGCTCCCAGGCCGCGCTCGCCTGGCTGTTCGCCCTGTCCTCGCTGCTGGTGGTGATCGCCCAGCTGCCCGTCACCCGCTGGGTGGGGGAGAGGCTCACCCCGCGCCGGTCCATGGTGGCCGGTCTGCTGCTCGTCGCGGCGGGCTTCACGGTCGTGGCCGCGGCGCGCCCCGCCCACTGGACGGGTACGGCGGCCCTGCTGCCCGCGGCCGGCTTCGTCGTCCTGCTCACCCTCGGCCAGATGCTCGTCGCACCGGTCGCCCGCGCCTGGATCCCCGACCTCGCCGAGGAGGGCCGACTCGGCCTCTACACCGGTGCGTTGTCCTCGATCTCGGGCCTGATCGTCCTCATCGGGAGCTCGGCGACGGGAACCCTCCTGGACACGGGCTTGCCGGCGGCTGTGCCGTGGCTGGTGCTGGCGGCCGTACCACTGGCGGCCATAGGGGTGCTCCCTCGCCGCTGAGGCCCGGCGGGCGCGGTTCGGCAGCGCCGAAAGGGGCGCGGGCTGTATCGATTTGCGGCTCCGCCGCGTGGGCGCGACCAGCCAGTACGGTGCCGCGGACGACCGGCGGCATGTCGCGGCCCTGCGTTCAGGACGCCACCAGCTCCCGAACCTCCGGCACCGAGACCCGCTCGGTACGCGACGTCCGGTACAGCCACATGATGTCCCGCCCGAACGACCAGACCAGCGCGGCCAGCGCGACCGCGGCCACCGCGAACGTCGCCGCGTACGGGAGCCAGCCCGACGCGGCCAGCAGCAGGAACACGCCCTGCGTCGCGGCGACCGTCTTGCGGGCCGTGCTCGGCGGGAGCGGCGCGTTCAGCCAGGGCCAGACGCGGGCGGCGGCGACGAAGCCGTAGCGCATCGCGCCGATGAGGAGGACCCACGGGCCCAGCGACATCGAGACGTACACGCTCAGCACCAGGATCAGGAACGCGTCGACCTCCATGTCGAAGCGCGCGCCCAGCGCCGTGGACGTGCCCGTGCGGCGGGCCACCTTGCCGTCCACGCCGTCCAGGATCAGCGCGACCGCCGTCAGGCCCACGAAGAGCGTGACCGGCGGCGAGCTCTGGAAGGAGTCCGCCACGAGAGCCGTGACGCCGCCCACCAGCGTCGCGCGGCCGAGGGTGACCCGGTTCGCCGGACCGAAGGAGCGCAGCCCGGACCGGTGCAGGGCCAGCGACAGCAGCGCCCAGGTCGCGATGGCGAAGACGAGGCCGGTCAGCCAGCCCGCCGGCCCCAGGCCGATCGCCGATCCGAGCAGGGCCAGCAACAGGATCTGCACGCCCGCTCCCACAGCGGTCTCCTGCTGGACCAGCCTCGCGTCGTAAGTGTTGTTCAGGGCCACCGCACATTCCTCCGGCCAGATGACAGAGTCGATCAAGGCCGCGTACTGTGCGCGACCTGTGCACACCTCGGTACGTGCAAGGCTTCACGATCGTTCAGGAGGATTCCGATGAACCGCGCCGCACGTGCGTTCTGGCTCAGCTCTCCGGGTGAAGGAGAGATCCGGGAAGCCGTCCTTCCGGAGCCGGGCGAGGACGAGGTGCTGGTGCGGTCGCTGTACTCCGGAGTCAGCCGGGGCACGGAGACACTCGTGTTCCGCGGGGGCGTCCCCGAGAGCCAGCACACGGCCATGCGGGCACCGTTCCAGGAGGGCGAGTTCCCCGCCCCGGTGAAGTACGGCTATCTCAGCGTCGGGGTGGTCGAGGCCGGGCCGACGGCACTGGTCGGCCGTACGGTGTTCTGCCTGTACCCGCATCAGACCCGGTACGTCGTCCCCGCGAGCGCCGTGACCGTCGTACCGGACAACGTGCCCGCCGCACGCGCCGTCCTCGCCGGCACCGTCGAGACCGCCGTGAACGCTCTCTGGGACGCAGCACCCCTGGTCGGCGACCGGATCGCCGTGGTCGGCGGCGGCATGGTCGGCTGCTCGGTGGCCGCGTTGCTGGCCCGCTTCCCGGGCGTACGGCTTCAGCTGGTCGACGCCGATCCCCGCCGGGCCGAGGTCGCCGAGGCCCTCGGCGTCGGATTCGCCACGCCCGAGGACGCGCTCGGCGAGTGCGATCTGGTCGTCCACGCCAGCGCCACCGAACAGGGCCTGAGCAGGTCGCTCGAACTGCTCAGGGCCGAGGGCACGGTCCTCGAACTCAGCTGGTACGGCGACCGGCGCGTCGCCCTCCCGCTCGGCGAGGCCTTCCACTCCCGGCGGCTCGTCATCCGCAGCAGCCAGGTCGGCACCGTCTCCCCGGCCCGCCGTTCCGGCCGCAGCTACGCCGACCGGCTCGCCCTGGCGCTGGACCTGCTCGCCGACCCGGCCCTCGACGCCCTCGTCACGGGAGAGAGCGCTTTCGACGAGCTGCCCGAAGTGATGCCGAAGCTCACCTCCGGGGAGATCCCGGCCCTCTGTCACCGCGTCAGGTACGCGGACACGCCCTGACCGACTCGTTCATCGCCGGACGGCAGGAGCGCCTGACCTGAGAAAAGAGTGAGAGTCGGCTGAACACGGGGAAGCGAAGAGCCGTACTACACGACATCCCCGGCAGCGATCAGCGGGGGATGAGGAGCGCCGCACCTGGAGGGTCGTCCGTTGTTCAGCATCACCGTCCGCGATCACATCATGATCGCCCACAGCTTCAGCGGCGACGTCTTCGGACCCGCGCAGCGCCTGCATGGAGCGACGTTCCTGGTGGACGCAACGTTCCGGCGCGAGCAGCTGGACGACGACAACATCGTCGTCGACATCGGACTGGCCACACGGGAACTGGGTGCCGTCGTCGGTGAACTGAACTACAGAAACCTCGACAGCGAACCCGACTTCGCCGGGATCAACACCTCCACCGAGTTCCTCGCCAAGGTCATCGCCGACCGCCTCGCCGAGCGGATCGAGAAGGGCGCGCTGGGCGAGGGCGCCAAGGGCCTCGCCGGCCTCACCGTCACGCTGCACGAGTCGCACGTCGCCTGGGCGAGTTACGAGCGTGCCCTGTGACCGACGTGACGCTGCAGAAGAACGTGGCCCGCAACGGGAACGGCGCCCTCGGCAAGGACATCACCCCGGACAAGACGGAGAAGACTGCGCTCGGCTACCTGCCCGTGCAGCACTCCGTCCTGAAGAACGCCGAGATCATCCCCATGTCCCTGCGCTCCGTGCACTTCGTCCTGCCGGGCGGCGTCGACGACCTGGCCGCGCCGAGCGGCGGCAACGCCTACGACCGGCGCGTGTGTCTGGACCTGCCCGGCTTCGGCTGGCAGGTGCACAAGCACGCGGTGGACGGCAACTGGCCCCGCCCCGGCGCCGAAGCCCGCGCCGAACTCGCCCGCACGCTGCGCGAGTTCCCGGACGGCACGGTCGTCCTGCTGGACGGGCTGGTCGCCTGCGGGGTGCCCGAGATCATCGTGCCGGAGGCGGAGCGGCTGCGCCTCGCGGTCCTCGTCCACCTCCCGCTCGGCGACGAGACGGGGCTGGAGCCCGCTGTCGCCGCGGAGCTGGACGCCCGGGAACGCACCGTGCTGCGGGCGGTCGACGCGGTGATCGCGACCAGCGACTGGGCGGTGCGCCGCCTCGTCGCCCATCACGGCCTCGCCCCCGAGCGCGTCCATGTCGCAGCGCCCGGCGCCGACATCGCGCCCCTCGCCGCCGGCACCGACGGTGTCTCCCGCCTGCTGTGCGTGGCCGCCGTGACACCGCGCAAGGGACAGCACCGGCTGGTGGAGGCGCTGGCCGCGGTGACCGACCTGCCGTGGAGCTGCGTCTGCGTGGGCGGACTGAACCAGGACCCCGGGTACGTGGCCGAACTGCGGGCCCTGATCGCGAGGCACGGCCTGGAGGACCGGCTGATCCTGGCGGGCCCGCAGGCCGGCGCCGAACTCGACGCCAGCTACAACACCGCCGACCTCATGGTGCTCACCTCCTACGCCGAGACGTACGGCATGGCGGTGACCGAGGCGCTGGCCCGCGGCATCCCGGTGCTGGCGACGGACGTCGGCGGGCTCCCCGAGGCGGTCGGCCGGGCCCCCGACGGCGGTGTCCCCGGCATCCTCGTCCCGCCGGAGAACCCGGCCGCGATCGCCGTCGAGCTGCGCGGCTGGTTCGGCGAGGCGGACGTACGACGCCGGCTGAAGGCGGCGGCCCGCGGGCGGCGCGCCGCGCTGAACGGCTGGGCCGGCACGGCCCGCAGCCTGGCCTCGGTTCTGGGCCGACTGCCGAACGAACCCCGGAGGGCGGCATGAGGAAGACGGCGACGGCACAGAGCGGCGGGACGATCCCGACCCAGCCGGGGCCCCTGGAGGCGACGGACTCGACGCACCGCGGGGCGGGCGTCGACGACCAGGGCGGCCCGCACAGCGAAATCGTTTCGGTGGAGGGTGACATGGGTGCTGCGTCCATACCGTCGGCGTCCGATGCCGATGCCGTGATCCTCGGGGCCGGCCCCACCGTCCGGCCCGGCGAGCGGGCCACCGTACGGCTGCGGGACACCGGGCCGGACGACCCGCCGCGGTACGCGCCCGAGTGGCTGGAGCTGCGGGAGGGCGCCGATGCCTCCGCGCGGGCGCACGACCTGCTCGACCCGCTGCGGATCCGGCTCGCCAACCTGCCGGCCCGGTCAGGGGGACTGGTCATCCACGACATCGGCTGCGGCACCGGCTCCATGGGCCGCTGGCTCGCGCCCCATCTGGACGGCCCCCAGCACTGGGTCCTGCACGATCGCGACCCCTACCTCCTGCACTTCGCCGCCGTCGCCTCCCCGCGCTCCTCCGCCGACGGCAGCCGGGTCACGGTCGAGACCCGCCGCGGCGACGTCGGCCGGCTCACCCCGGACGCCCTGCAAGGCGCCTCCCTGGTGACCGCGTCCGCGCTCCTCGACGTCCTCACGGTCGAGGAGATCGGCACCCTCGCCGCCGCCTGCGCGGGCGCGGGCTGCCCGGCGCTGCTGACGCTCTCCGTCGCGGGCCGTGTCGAACTCACCCCGTCCGACCCGCTGGACGACGAGATCGCCGAGGCGTTCAACGCCCACCAGCGGCGCTCGGGACTGCTCGGCCCCGACGCGATCACGGTGGCGGCCGAGGCGTTCTCCGAGCACGGCGCGACCGTGCAGGTCCAGCCGAGCCCGTGGAAGCTCGGCCCCGGCGAGTCCGCGCTCACCGCCCAGTGGCTGCGCGGCTGGGTCGGCGCGGCGGTGGAGCAACGCCCCGAACTGCGCGAGCGCGCCGACCGCTACCTGGCCGAACGCCTCGCCGCCTGCCAGGCCGGCGAACTGCGGGTCGTCGTCCACCACAGCGACCTGCTCGCGCTGTGCCGGCCGACGGGCGGCGCGTCATGACCGTGGAGACGGTGGCACGGGCCCGCGCCGAGCGCCGGGCCCCGAGGCCTCGCATCCGCCGCGCGGAACGGGCGGGAGAGAGGGGCGTGGGCGGCGACGCCGTCCGGGCCGAGCCGAAGGGTTCGCAGGAGCGCGCGGGTTCGGCCGGGCGCGCGGGCGTCGCCGTCATCGACGCTCCGGCGGTCGCCGGTGTCCAGGCGTCCCGTCCGGCCGCCCCCGTCCCGGCCACCGCCGTCTCCCCGGCCCGGATCGGTGTCGTCGTCACCGAGGCGCGGGCGGGAGCGGCGAAGGCCGAGCCGGCTCGCAGTCGGCCGCGCGGAGTGCTCGCGCGGGTCAACACCCCGGCCTTCCGTACCCACCTGGGCACGGTCGTCGGCATTGTCATCCTGGTCGTGCTGTTCTGGCGGCTCGGCACCGGTGTGTTCCTCGACGGGCTGCGGCGGATCGACGGGGCGGCACTGGCCGGCGGGCTCGGGATCGGGCTCGTCACCACCGTGTTCAGCGCCTGGCGCTGGCAGTTGGTGGCCCGGGGGCTGCGGATCCGGCTGCCGCTGTGGCCCGCCGTCGCCGACTACTACCGTGCCCTGTTCCTCAACGCAGCCCTCCCCGGCGGCGTCCTCGGCGATGTGCACCGGGCCGTACGGCACGGGCAGAGCGCCGGTGACATGGGGCGCGGAGTGCGCGCGGTCGTGCTGGAGCGGACCGCCGGCCAGGTCGTCCTCGCGGCCTTCGGCGCCGTCGTGCTGCTGACCATGCCGTCACCGGTGCTGAACCAGGCCCGCGACATCACCCCGCTCATCCTGTTCGCCGGGGTGGGCGCGCTCGCCGTCGTGGCCGCCGTACGCATGAACCGGGCGCCGTCGCGGCGCGACCGGAGCCGGCCGTCCGCGCTGCGCACGACGCTCGACGAGGCCCGGGAAGCCCTGCTGTCCCGCCGCAACGGCCCTGGCGTCGCCGTCTCCTCGGCCGTCGTGCTCGCCGGACACATCGGGATGTTCGTGCTCGCCGCCCGCGTCGCCGGCTCCGACGCCTCCGTGGCCGCCCTGGTGCCGCTCGCGGTACTGGCGCTGCTCGCGATGGGACTGCCCCTGAACGTCGGCGGCTGGGGCCCCCGGGAGGGCGTCACCGCCTGGGCGTTCGGCGCCGCGGGGCTCGGCGCGACCACCGGTCTCGCGGTCGCCGTCGTGTACGGCGTCCTCAGCTTCGTGGCCGCACTGCCCGGTCTCGTCGTCCTGGTAGCCCGCTGGTACACCGGGCTGCGCGCGGAATCCGGATCCGCCGTGACCATGGCGGACCCGGAACTCAGCGGCTATTTTCAGGCGTCACCCGTGTCCGCTACGGAATCGTCCGCGGAGGTCAGCAGTGACACATACGCGCCGAAGGAATCCGCGAGGCTCGCCAGCAGCCCCTTCCCCTTTTCCGCGGAACCCAGCGAAGGGCGGCCGATGACACCGGAATCGGTATAGGCGGACATACCGAGGGTCAGCAGATGACGGCGGTCGTCCGCCACGAAATCGGAAGTCTCATAACCGGGTCGGATCAATTCGGGATGAGCGTGCAGAAGGATGGAGGTCTCGATTTCCCCCGCGTGCATGTCGGTGAGCAGTGAGGTCTCCACCCCCGCCCGCACCCGCGCCGCCTCCCAGTCCTCCGGGGCCGGGAACAGCGCCATCCGCTCACCACGCGCGGAGGACTCCTGAACGACGTTGCCCAGTACGTAGTTTCCGCCGTGTCCGTTGACCAGCACCAGGGCGTCGACGCCCGACCGGCGGAGCGAAGCCGCAATGTCCCGTATCACCGCATGAAGGGTCACTGAGGAGATGCTGACGGTCCCCGGCCAGGCCGCGTGCTCGTGCGAGCAGGAGATCGTCACCGGCGGGAGGAGGTGCACCGGGTGCGCGGCGGCGATCTCGCGCGCGATGGCGCACGCCACCAGCGTGTCGGTCGCCAGCGGAAGGAACCGGCCGTGCTGCTCGAAGCTTCCGACGGGGAGCACCGCCACCTGTCGTGAGACGCCCGCCCCTCGGGTCCGTACGTCTTCGGTGGTGTCCGCCGGCACCAGCGAGTGCGCCGCCGGCCGCATTTGCGAACCACTCATCTTTTCACGGCCTTTCGTCTCTGCTTAGGAACTGAAGAATCATGACAGAAAAAATTGGCGTCCTCGGCAAGAAGTCCGCCCAGCGGACGCAGCGTTCCGGTGTGGAACGCGTGGTGAATGCGCCGCTGCCCACCGTGTACGGCGAATTCCGTGCGATCGGCTACCTCGACCACGACCGCGGAGACGAGCAAGTGGCTCTCGTCCACGGCGAGATAGGCACGGAAGGGGTGCTGACCCGGCTGCACTCGGAGTGCCTGACGGGTGACGCCTTCGGCTCCCAGCACTGCGAGTGCGGCGACCAGCTGGCGGCCGCCCTGCGCGCGGTCGTCGCCGAGGGCAGCGGCATCGTCGTCTATCTGCGGGGCCACGAGGGCCGCGGCATCGGCCTGCTCGCCAAGCTGCGCGCGATGGCCCTCCAGGCGGAGGGCCTGGACACCGTCGAGGCCAACCTCGCGCTCGGCCTGCCGGTGGACGCCCGCGACTACGGCGTCGCCGCCGGGATGCTGCACGACCTGAACGTGCGCAGCGTCCGGCTGATGTCGAACAACCCGCGCAAGCGCGAGGCGCTGGTGCAGCACGGCATCGAGGTCGCCGAGCAGGTCCCGCTGCTCATCCCGCCGTGCGAGAACAACATCACCTACCTGCGTACCAAGCGGGAGCGTCTCGACCACCACCTGCCCCATCTGGACGCGGTCGGGCAGCTGTCCTGATTGCGGCGAGGCCTGTCCGGACAGGAAGAGGGAATGACCGACGACGTCCTCTTCCTGACCGGAGACCAGGTCTCGCGCCTGCTCGGCCTCGACGCGGCGATCGCCTCGCAGCGCGCGGCCTTCACGGCGCTCGGCGCCGACGCGGCCGACCTGCCCGGGAAGATCATGCACCCGAGCCGCTTCGACGACAGCGTCGTCTTCGCGTACGTCTCCCGGCTGTCCGCGGACACCGGGGCCGTCGCGAAGATCGGCAGCGTCAACCCGGGCAACGCGGCGTCCGGCCTGCCGACCGTCCACGCGGTCGTCACCGTGCTCGACCCGGTGACGGGCCGTCTCGCCGCCGTCATGGACGGCACGGCGATCACGACCCTGCGCACGGCCGCCGCGAGCGCCGTCGCGATCGACGTCCTGTCCACCCGGGACAGCGCGGACCTCGCCCTCCTGGGCTCCGGCACCCAGGCCCTCGCCCACGCCCGGGCCGTCGCCAGGGTGCGCGAGCTGAAGTCCGTGCGGCTGTGGAGTCCGACCCCGCGCAACCGCGCCCGCGCCGCGCGGCAGCTCACGGCCGAACTGGGCCTCGCCGTGGAGGCGGTCGGCACCGCCGAGGAGGCCGTGACGGGGGCGTCGCTGGTCGCCGCCTGCACGCTCAGCACGACGCCCGTCGTCCGGGGGGAGTGGCTGGCACCCGGGTGCACGGTCGTCAGCGTCGGCTCGTTCGAGCCCGGCCGCCGCGAGGTCGACGACGCCGTGCTGCTGCGCGCCGCGAGCGTCGTCGTCGACGACCCGGCGACCGCCGCCGAGCACGCCGGGCCCGTGGTGCACGCCCTGCGCGAAGGGGTGTTGGCCCCCGAGGACCTGGTCGCTCTCGGCGCCGTACTCACCGGGAAGAGCTTCCCGCGGTCGGGGCCCGGCGACATCGTCCACTACAACAGCGTCGGCCTCGGCATCCAGGACGCGGCCGCCGCCTGGGCCGTCGTCGAGGCGGCCCGCAAGGAGGCCCGCCCGTGAACACACACGCGAGTGTCGTCATCATCGGCGGCGGCGTGATGGGCACCAGCATCGCCTATCACCTCGCCCGCGCGGGCGTACGGGACGTCGTCCTCGTCGAGCGGGACGAACTGGCCTCCGGCTCCACCTCGAAGGCGGCCGGCGGAGTGCGCGCGCAGTTCTCCGACGAGCTCAACATCCAGCTCGGGGCGCGCAGCCTCCAGGCGTTCGCCCGGTTCGGGCTGGAGCTCGGCCACGACATCGGGCTGCACCGGGTCGGCTATCTGTTCCTGCTCTCGACGCCGGAGGAGGTCGCCGGGTTCGAGGCGAGCGTCCGGCTCCAGAACTCCCTCGGAGTGCCCAGCCGGATGATCGGCCCCGCCGAGGCCCGGCGGCTGTCCCCGCTGATCAGCACCGACGGACTGCTGGCCGCCGCGTTCTCCCCGGACGACGGCCACTGCACCCCCGAATCCGTCGTGCACGGCTACGCCTCCGCCGCCCGCGCGTACGGGGCGCGGATCTTACGCCACAACGACGTCACCGGCATCGAAGTGCACAGCGACCGTGTCACCGCCGTGACCACGACCATCGGCCGGATCACCACCGGGACGGTGATCTGCGCGGCCGGCCCTTGGTCGCGGGCGATCGGGGCGATGGTCGGCGTGGACCTGCCGGTGGTGCCGCTGCGCCGGCAGGTCGCGGTCACCGAACCCGTCGGCGGACTGCCGCCGGACCTGCCCATGACCATCGACTTCACCACCAGCCTCTACTTCCACTCCGAGGGTCCCGGCCTGCTCCTGGGCATGTCCGACCCCGACGAGCGGCCCGGCTTCGCCACCGACACCCACGACCGCTGGATCCCAAGGCTCGCCGCCGCCATGGAACGCCGCGCCCCCGCCCTGCTCGACCTGCGCCGCGCGGGAGGCTGGGCGGGCCTGTACGAGGTCACCCCGGACCACAACGCGCTCATCGGCGAGGCGACTTCCGTCTCCCGCTTCCTGTACGCGACCGGCTTCTCCGGCCACGGCTTCCTCCAGGGACCGGCCGTCGGCGAGGTCGTCCGTGACCTGTACCTCGGCCGCGTACCCTTCGTGGACGTCAGCCCGCTCAGCGCCGGCCGGTTCGCGGCCGACGCCCCGCGCCCGGAGGCCAACCGCGTATGACCGAGCTCCATCTGTGGCTGCGCCACGAGGTCCGTTCCACCGAGCGACGCACACCTCTCGTGCCGTCGGACGCACGCCGGCTCGTCGAGCGCGGGGTGACCGTGACCGTCGAGGAGTCCGCGCAGCGGATCTTCCCCGTCGAGGAGTACGAGGCGGCCGGCTGCCGCACCGCGCCCGCCGGATCCTGGGTGTCGGCACCCGAGCCGGCCGTTGTGCTGGGACTCAAGGAACTCCCGGACCAGCCGGGCGAGTTGAGGCACGACCACGTCTTCTTCGGGCACGCCTACAAGCGGCAGCCGGGTGCCGAGGCACTGCTGCGGCGCTTCGCGGCCGGGGGCGGCACGCTGCTCGACCTGGAGTACCTGGTGGACGACGACGGCCGCCGCCTGGCCGCTTTCGGCTTCTGGGCCGGCTATCTCGGCGCCGCCCTCGCCGTCCTCCACCACCGGGGCAGGCTCGCCGCGCCGCTGACACCCCTGTCGAAGGACGAACTGGACGCCCTCCTGAGGCCGGTCGCCGGAGACGAGGAGTTCACCGCGCTGGTGATCGGCGCCCTGGGGCGCAGCGGACGCGGTGCCCGGCTCGGGTTCCGCACCGCGGGCGTCGAGGCGACGCCCTGGGACCTCGCCGAGACCCGCGCGCTGGACCGTCCGGCGCTGCTGGCGCACGACGTACTCGTCAACGCCGTCCTCGCCACCACCCCCGTTCCGCCCTTCCTGCGCGAGGAGGACCTCGACGACCCGGGCCGCCGGCTGCGCACCGTGTGCGACGTCACCGTCGACGTCGGCTCGCCCCTGAACGTCCTGCCGGTCTACGACCGCACCACCGAGTGGAGTGACCCGGTGCGCCGGCTGCGCAAGGAACCACCGCTCGACCTCATCGCCATCGACAACCTGCCGTCCCTGCTCCCCCGCGAGTCCAGCGTCGACTTCTCGTCGGCGCTGCTTCCCCAGCTGCTCCGGTTCGAGACGGGCGGGCCGTGGGGGCGCTGCCGTGACCGGTTCCACCAGGCATGCCGTGAACTCGGCATCGTGGAAGGGGAGTTCCGCAATGGCTGACAGATCCGCACGGGTGCCCGCGAGCGGCGCCGTCCACTGGGTCGGCGCCGGGCTGTCCACCGGCAGCGGGTTGTCCCGGCTGTGCGACAGGGCCGACCGCGTACGGCTGTGGCACCGCACCGAGGCCCGTGCCGCCGACGCCCTCGCCCGGCTCGGCCTCACCGGACGCGCCGAGCCCCGCGCCTGCACCCTGGCCGCGCTCACGGCCGAACTGGCTCCCGGCGACATCGTCGTGTCGATGCTGCCCGCGCCCGAGCACGCCGGGATCCTGGCGGCCTGCGTGCGCCGGTCGGCCCACTTCGCCTGCTCCAGCTATGTGTCGGACGCCGTCCTCGAACAGGTCCCGGCGGCCACGGCGGCCGGGCTCGTCGTGCTCACCGAGGCCGGCCTCGACCCGGGCCTCGACCACCTCTTCGCCCACTGCCTGATCGGCCGCGCCCGGGAGGCCGTCGGCGACGACGCGGGGGCCTCGTACAGCCTCACCTCCTACTGCGGCGGGGTTCCCGCGGTCCCGAACGACTTCAGGTACCGCTTCAGCTGGGCGCCGGCCGGGGTCCTCAACGCCCTGCGCGCACCGGCCCGTTACCTTGAGGACGGTGCCGAGACCGTCGCCGAGCGGCCGTGGGAGGCGACCCGGCCGCACACCGTCGACGGGGAGGTGTTCGAGGTCTACCCCAACCGCGACAGCGTGCCGTTCGTCGGGCAGTACGGGCTGCCGGACGGCTGGAAGCCGCTGACCTTCGTGCGCGGCACCCTGCGGCTGGAGGGCTGGCTGCAGGCCTGGGACGCCGTGTTCGAGGAGCTGAAGGCGGGCGACGACGCCCGGATCGCCGCCCTGGCAGGGGAGTTGGCGGCCGCCTACCCGACCACGGACGCCGACCGTGACCGGGTCGTCCTCGCCGTGTCGCTGGACGTGCGCGGCGGCTCGGGGCAGTCGTGGTCCGGCAGCTATCTGCTCGACCAGGTCGGGGACGAGGAGGAGAGCGCGATGGCCCGCTGTGTCTCCCGCCCGCTCGCCCTCGGCGTCCGGCACATCCTGGACGGCTCCCTGCCGGCGGGCCTGAGCCGTGCCGCGGAGACGGCGGCCCGCTCGGAGGAGTGGCTGCGTGAACTCGCCCTGGAGGGAGTGGAGTTCACCCTGCGCGTGGACCAGTGACCGGCGGCGGGGTCAGTCCTGCGTCACGGCCTCGTGCACGAGCCGCTTGAGGTCCTGGAACATCGTGTGCGAGGTCCTGGGCCGCACCTGCGTCATGAACTGCACCGTCAGGTCGCGGCGCGGGTCGACCCAGAACGTGGTCGTCGCCACCCCGCTCCAGCCGTAGGCGCCGAGCACGGTGGGGGCCTTCGTGCGGGACGGGTCGATCACGACGGAGACGCCGAGGCCGAAGCCGACGCCGTCGTTGCCGGCCTCGTCGTGGGCCGGACGACTGCCGAAGGCGCGCAGGTCGGCGCCGCCCGGGAGCTGGTTGGACGTCATCAGGTCCACCGTCTCGGGCGCCAGCAGCCGGATGCCGTCGAGTTCGCCGCGGCGGCGCAGCAACTCCATGAAGCGATGGACGTCGTGCGCGGAGGCCGCAAGTCCGCCGCTGCCGGACAGGAATCGGGGGCGGCCTCCACGCAGCGGGAGGCCCGGGATCGGCTCGATGCCGCCGTCCTCGGTCTCGCCGTACAACTCGGCCAGCCGGACCGCCTGTTCGTCGCTCACACAGAACCCGGCGTCGGCCATCCCGAGCGGGCCGCAGATCCGCTCGGCGAAGAACTCGTCCAGCGGCTGCCCCGACACCACCTCGATGACGCGGCCCAGGACGTTGGTGGCGACCGAGTAGTTCCACTGCGTGCCCGGCTCGAACTGGAGCGGCAGACGCGCGTACACGTCGACCGTGCCGGCCAAGTCGGAGCCGGGCAGCACCGCCGAGTCGAGGTTGGCGTCGCGGTACAGGGCGTCGACGGGGTGCGTGCGGTAGAAGGCGAAGGTCAGCCCGGCGGTGTGGGTCATCAGATGCCGGACGGTTATCGGCCCGTCGGCGGGGCGCGTCACGATGTCGTCGCCGGACCCGCTGACGTACACCCTGGGCTCGGCGAAGCCCGGCAGATGGCGGGCCACCGGGTCGTCGAGCGACAGCCTGCCCTCCTCCATCAGCAGCAGCGCGGCGACGGAGGTGACCGGCTTGGTCATGGAGTAGATCCGCCACAGCGTGCCGGCCTCGACGGGCAGCCCGGCCGCGAGGTCACGGTGGCCGTGCGTGGTGAGGTGGGCGACGCGTCCACCGCGGGCGACGGACACCAGATAGCCGGGCAGCCGCCCCTCGTCGACGTAGTGGGCGAAGTACTGGTCGAGGCGGTCCAGCGCCTTCGCGTCCAGCCCGACCTCACCCGGGTCGACCTCTTGTGTCAGCAGTGCCATCGCTCTCCTCCGATACGTACGACGAGGGTGCGCTCCGGCATACCCCGCGGGAACGGCCTCTGACCTCATCGTTGCGCAGGAACACGTGTACGGTCCTTCGAATCGCCATGATCGTTCACCGGCGTCTTCTGCCGCCCGGGCAGCGCACGGCCCGGTGCCGCGCCGGCCAGGGCGAGGGCGGCGAGGACGATCAGTGGCAGCCCGGGGCCGTCGCCGGTGCCCAGGAGCGCGGTCGCGACGGCGACGCCCAGCACCGGTCCGACGTTCATCGCGGTCTGCTGGAGCCCGCCCGCGACCCCGGCCGACTCGACGGCCGCCTCCCGTACGACGACATGCGTCGCCGCCACCATCACCGTGCCGAAACCTGCCCCCACCAGCGCGAACGCCGTGCACAGCAGTGGAATGGCCGGTGTGCGGGACAGCACGAGGATCCCGAGCGCCAGGAGTGCCATCGCCGCCACGGCCGTACGCCGGGCACCGACCCGGCGCAGCAGCACCGCGCACGTCGGCGCCGCCGCCACCATCAGCGCGGCCAGCGGCAGGCTGACCAGGGCGCTGCGCAGCGGGTCCAGACCGAGGGTGTCCTGCAACAGGAACGTGCCCGCGAACAGCGCGCCGGACAGCGCCGCCGACGCCGCCACCAGCATGCCCAGCGCCGAACCGACGGCCGTGGATCCGATCACGCTCGGGGGCAGTAGGGGACTGGCGGTGCGGCGCTCGTGCCGGACGAAGGCGGCACCGGTGACGGCGGCTGTGGCGGCGGTCCAGACCCAGCCCGGCAGCCCCACGAGGGCGTGCACCAGGCAGGCCAGGGTGAGCGCGAGCAGGAGGGCACCGGGCATGTCGAGCCGGGCGGGGGAAGCCGTGTGCGGGGGCGCAGGGACGGTGAGGGCGAGCGTGCCGAGGACGAGAGCCGGGACGACGTTCAGCAGGAACACCACCCGCCAGCCGGGGCCGGCCACCAGCGCGCCGCCCAGCAGCGGCCCGACGGCGGCCGACACGCCGATCGCCGCCGTCCGTACGGCGATCGGCGTCCGCAGCCGGTCCGGTGGGAACGCCACCCGCAGTATCCCGAGCGTGGCCGGTTGCAGCAGCGCCCCGAACACCCCCTGCACCACCCGCAGTCCGATCACCCAGCCGACGCCGGGCGCGAGCGCGATGCCCGCCGACGCCGCTCCGAAGCCGAGCATGCCGATGCCGAAGAGACGGTGGTGGCCGATGGGGGTACCCCCGCGCCTTGGGCTGTGGGGGAGGTCACCGAGCCGACCCGCGAACACCAACAGGCTCGCCACCGCGATCAGATAGCCGGTGCTGGTCCACTGGACCTGGGCGAAGGAGGCGCCCAGGTCGCGCTGGAGACTCGGCTGGGCCACGGTCAGCACGGTGCCGTCGAGCGCGACGATCACCGCTCCGGCGACGCTGCTCGCGAGAGTGAGACGCTGGTTCACACGCCCTCCGGACCGAGGTGGGCGTCCAGGACCGAGCCCAGCAGGGGCGCGAAGTCGTCGGCCCCCGTGGCGAGTTGGAGGCTGCCCCAGCCCCACAGCTGGGCGATGCCGTGCAGCCCCGCCCACAGTGCGCCCGCGACGAGACGCGCGTCGGCGTCGGGACGCACTCGGCCGACCAGCTCCACCAGACGGGCGAAGAGCGGAAGGCTGGTGTCCCGCAGCCCCAAGTGTCCGCTCTCCAAGAGATCATGACGGAACATCAGCTCGTACATCCCGCGATTGCCGAGCGCGAACTCCAGATACGCCCGCCCCAGCTCGGTCAGCTGCGCCCGCGGAGGCGCGCCACCGTCCCCGACCACCGCCGTCGCCCGCGCCCCCAGTTCGTCGAAGCCGCGGCGGGCGATGGCCGACAGAAGCTCCAGATGGGTGGGGAAGTAGCGGCGGGGCGCGCCGTGCGAGACGCCGGCGCGACGGGCGATCTCCCGCAGCGTGAGCGCCTGGACGCCTTCCCGCGCCACGAGTTCCACGCCGACGTCGACCAGCCGTGTCCGCAGCCCCGAGTCCACGTCCGTACCCGCGCCCCTTGCTCGCGATGCCTCCATAGACACTGTCTACCATGATCGAGTAGACAGTGTCTACGCAGCTTCGCGGGAATGAGCGGGCCGCCCGTCAGGGTTGATGCACACATGACTCAGGACGCCACCCACAACGCACTGCTCGCGCTCCTCGCCGAGAGCCATGGCGGGGTGCTGGTCACCCTGAAGCGCGACGGCCGACCGCAGCTGTCGAACGTGAGCCACGCCTACTACCCCGACGAGCGGATCATCCGCGTCTCGATCACCGACGACCGCGCCAAGACCCGGAATCTGCGCCGCGACCCGAGGGCGTCGTACCACGTCACGACGCCCGACCGATGGGCGTACGCGGTCGCCGAGGGCACCGCCGACCTGGCGCCCGTCGCGCAGGACCCCTATGACGCGACGGTCGAGGAACTCGTCCGCCTCTACCGGGACGTCCAGGGGGAACATCCCGACTGGGAGGACTTCCGGGCGGCGATGGTCGGGGACCGGCGGCTGGTGCTGCGCCTGCACGTGGAACGGGCGTACGGCGTGCCGAGGAGCGGGTCCTAGGGCGCAGGTCGCAGGGCCGACGGCCGATGGTCCCGGCGTGCGCGGGCTGCCTACGCTGCCGGTGGATCGACGCCGCCCAGCTCAGCACACGGAGGGTCACCATGCCGGTCGACGGCCGCAGTCACATCCGGATCGCCCGCCCGTCGCGGGACCTCGCCGCGGCGGAGCGGTTCTGGACCGAGGGGCTCGGACTCGCGGTCGTATGGCGGGCGGTGGGCGGCCCGGGACCCGGTGAGCACGACCTGCTGATGCTCGGCTGGCCGGACGCCGACTGGCACCTGGAGCTGGTGCACGAGCCCGCCCGTCCGGTCGAGCCCCGGCCGACGGAGGAGGACCTCCTCGTCGTCCACGTCGACGGGCCCGTGCCGGAGGACCTGGTGGCCCGGCTGGAGGAGCACGGCGGCAAGCGGGTCCCGTCGCCCAACCCGTACTGGAACGAGTGGGGCGTCACGATCGAGGACCCCGACGGCTACCGGCTCGTGCTGTGCCGACGGGGTTGGTCCAACGCCTAGGCGTCCGGCGTCCGGGCCTTGTCACCGGTGAACGGGACGGCGGGGCCGGCGCCCCCGGCCGCGGACGCCTCCTTCACCCAGGACTCCAGACACATCACGAAGCCGGTCGCCGCGTCGGCCCAGTCGAGGTCGGACCGCGCCGCCTCCCAGCCCCGGGCCGCCGCCCGGCGGCGCATGACCCGGTCGTTGCGCAGATGCCGTACGGCCATGGCGGCCGTGGCCGGATCCTCGTAGGGGACGACGAGACCGCAGCCGTAGCGCTCGACCAGCTGGGCCGCGAGCGGGGTGGGCGTGGTGACCACGGGGACGCCGTGCGCCATGTACTCCACGGCCTTGGTGGGCCGTGAATGACGGTAGTTGGGCTGGTCCCGCAGCAGGGAGAGGCCGGCCAGGCTGCCGGAGAGCAGGCCGAGGGCGCGGTCGTTGGGCAGGTAGCCGTGCCAGCGCAGTACGCCGTCCCGGTCGGCCTCGGTCAGCGCGCCCCGGATGTCGGGGTCGGCCGCGCCGATCACCTCGACCTGGACGTCGGGCGCCAGCAGCCGTGCCGTCTCGATCAGTTCGGGCGCGCCGCGCGCCCGCGACAGATGGCCGAGGTAGACGACCCGGTCGTCGCCCGGCGGTTCGGGCGGCTCGGGGGGCACCGTCGCCAGGTTGGCCACGACCGGATGCGACCGGCGAAAGCGCCGCTGGTAGGCGTCCTCGGCGAGCAGCAGCCGCAGATGCCGCTCCGCCATCCGTTCCGCCGCCCGTACGGCCAGCCGCACCGGCGGTCGCAGCGGCCGGGGCAGCCAGCGCTTCATCACCAGCGCCGCCGCGGTGTCCTCGTGCACGTCCCACACGGTGACCGGGACATGTCCGCCGCGCCGCCAGCGGCGCATCGTGCCGGGCAGGGTGAGCAGCAGCTCCGGGTCGTGCAGCAGGACGACGTCGGCCTGGGGCCCGCGCTCGGCGAGCAGGGTGCGCGCCGCGCGCAGGGCCGCCCGGCGGTCCCGGCCGGCGGCCCGGGGCAGGTCGACGCCCTCGACGTTCGGCCGCGGCGACGTCCGCCGGGCCGCGAAGGGGGCGGCGTACACGATCCGGTGGCCGTGCTCGTGCAGGGCGGCGATCTCCCGGTGCAGGATCCGCGCGTCCTCGGGATGGTGGACGACGGTCACGACGAGTATCCGCATCAGAGCACGCACCTTTCGACTGCCCCGAGAACCACGGACCCGGCGACGGCGGATCCGAGAACGACCGCCCCGACCGGCGACGGACGCGGACCGGGGGACCGCGCCGGGCGGACCGGAGAGATCAGGCGGTCACAGCACCTCGACCCCGGGCCGGAAGATCCGCCCGCGGGTGTCGAACAGCAGCCGGGCCGCGTCGCCGAGGGCCGGCAGGTCGTAGGCCGAGTGATCCTGCAGCAGGACCGTCAGGTCGTGCTCGCGCACCGCCGCCATGACGTCGGTGACACGGGGGATGTTCACCCCGTCCACGGACCACAGCCGCACATGCGGATCGTGGAAGGAGATCTCGGCCTCCCGCTCCCGCAGCAGCCGCGCCACGGGCAGTGCCGGCGACTCCCGCTGGTCCGCCACGTCCGGCTTGTAGGTGACGCCGAGCAGCAGCACCCGCGACCCGCGCAGCGGCCGGCCGGCGGTGTTCAGGAGGTCCTGGGCGCGACGCACCACGTACTCCGGCATCCGACGGTTGATCTCCTGGGCGAGCTCCACGAACCGGAACTCGTAGCCGAGGGACGAACGCACCTTGTACGACAGGTAGTTGGGATCGATCGGGATGCAGTGCCCGCCGACGCCGGGGGAGGGCCGGAACGCCTGGAAGCCGAACGGCTTGGTGCCGGCGCAGCGGATCGCGTCCCACAGGTCGACATGCAACTCGTGGCTGATCACGGCCAGTTCGTTGACCAGGGCGATGTTCACATGCCGGTAGGTGTTCTCCAGCAGCTTGGCCATCTCGGCCTCGCGGGTGCCCTTCGCCTGGACGACGGTGTCGACGAGCTTGCCGTAGAAGGCGACCGCGCGGGCCGCGCACGACGGGGTGCAGCCGCCGACCACCTTGGGTGTGGTGCGCAGGCCGTGGGCGGTGTTGCCCGGGTCGATCCGCTCCGGCGAGAACGCCAGCGCGAAGTCCGCTCCGGCCCGCATTCCCGACTCCTCCAGGAGCGGCCGTACGACCTCCTCGGTGGTCCCGGGATAGGTGGTCGACTCCAGCACCACCAGCTGACCGGGCCGCAGCCGCCGGGCCACCGTCCTCGTGGCCGCGGTGACCGCGCCGAGGTCCGGCCCGCCGTCCTTGCCGAGCGGGGTCGGCACACAGATGACGACCGTCTGCGCACGGGCCAGACACGCGTCGTCCGTGGACGCGAGGAACCCGGCCGCCAGCATCCTGCGGACGTCCTCGCCGGAGACGTCGTCGACATGGGAGTGCCCGGTGTTGAGCGCCTCCACGACCCGGGGGTCGCGGTCCAGGCCCAGGACTCTGAGGCCGATCGACGCGGCCTCACGCGCGAGTGGCAGTCCGACGTAGCCGAGCCCGATCACCGCGAGTTCCGCCTGGTCGGGCCGGCCCGTCTCGCCGGGCGGTGTGCCCTGCGTGAGCGCGCTCCCAGGGCGCGCTGGTCTTTCCCCGAGAGATTCGCCCGCTTCCCCGAGCGGTCCGGTCTGTTCGGCCTGCATAGGGATCACCCCGCATCAAGGCTGCCAAGGGCGCGGTACGCCTCACGGGTTGTGGCGGCGGCCCGCTTCCAGGTGCGGTCACGCGCGACTCTCGCGCGGGCGGCTGCTCCCCACTCAGCACGCCGATTTCGACTGTAAAGGACTATTTCCAGCTCATCAGCCCAGAAATGTGTGGATTCAGTCCTGATTAGCCTCCCGTTAACCTCCGGTTCGACCAGTTCCCGGAGCGCGGGGAGGTCGCTCGCGAGCACGGGAACACCGCTCGCCATCGCCTCGACCGGCTTCAGCGGGGTCACCAGACGGCAGACGCGCTCGTCGGTCCGCGGCACCGCGAACACGTCCAACACGGCGTAGAAGTCCCGGACTTGGGCGTGCGGAACCCGTCCGGTGAACAGCACCGTCCCGTCGTCCAGGCCGAGCCGGGCGCTCAGCCGCTCCAGCGCCGGACGCTGCGGACCGTCTCCGACGATCAGCAGTCGCACCGGCACGCCGCGCCGACGCAGCTCTTCACCCGCATGGAGCAATGTGCCGATGCCCTCGTGCGGGGCGAGCGTGCCGACCGTGCCGACGACGAACTCGTCCGGCGCGATGCCGAGCCGGGCCCGTACGGGCGCCCCGTCCGGCGGCGGGGCGAGGAAAACGTCGTCCACGGCGTTCGGCACGATCAGCACCCGCTCCTCGGGCACCCCGCGGCCCGCGATCTCGGCCTTCATCGCCTCGCCCAGCGTCAGCACCAGATCGGCCTCGCGCATGCACCGCGTCTCCAGGGCGCGGCGCGTCCGGTACGTCTCGTCGTCCCGGCTGCGGCCCGGCGCCTGCGTCAGCCACGTCTCCTCCAAAAAGCCCCGCACCTCGTAGACCACCGGCAGCCCGTAGGTCTCCCGCAGGGCGAGCGCCACCCGCCCGTTGCCGTGGTCGCTCGCCGCATGCAGCACGGCGGGCCGCAGCCGGTCCACCAGGCGGGCGGCCAGTTCGGCGTTGAGCGCGAGCGAGGCGGCCTGACCGTACGGCAGCCACGCCGGCAGCAGCCGGTGCTGCGGCACCCCGCCCACATGCTGCTTCGGGCGGGCGTCCAGCACCCCGCCCGTCACGGGGAAGCCGATCCGGGTCACCACATGCGGGTCGAGCCCGGCCGCGAGCTGGGCCTCGGCGAGCTTCTGCGTGCGCACGGTGTAACCGGCGTGCCGGAACGGCAGCCCGTTGGTGACCAGGTGAAGCACCCGGCCGGGGACGGGCCGGTACGGCAGGCCGTACGGCGCGGGCACCCGAGCGGCGGAGGGCGCCGCCGCCGGCCCCGCGGTCCGGGCGCGCACGGCCAGCCGCTGCTCGAGCGGCCTCAGCCGCCTCCGGGCGGGCCCCGGCAGCAGGCGTACGGCGAGCAGCGCGGCCCGCAACGGATCCTGACGCAGCTCGCCGACGGCCACCGAGGCGGCCAGACTCAGGGCAAGTGGAACATTCCGGAACATAACGCCAAGGTAGATCCAACGCCGAGCAACGGCCCACCAACAGTCACTGGCCCCAGGACACCGGCCGCGAGGGAGCCGAAGGGGCACGCCGCCGCGCAGGCGACCGAGCCATCGAACACGGAGGCAACCATGAACGGCTGCGTACTCCATGTGGTCGGCACCCGGCCGAACTTCGTCAAGGCCGCGCCGGTCGTCGCCGCTCTCGGCGCCGCGGGCTGCGAGCAGGTGCTCGTCCACACCGGACAGCACTACGACGAGCGGATGTCGGACATCTTCTTCCGGCAACTCGGACTGCCCCGGCCCGACACCGACCTCGGCGTCGGCTCCGGCAGCCACGCCCGGCAGACCGCCGACCTCCTGGTCGCCCTGGAGGGCGAACTGACCGCCCGGGCACCCGCCCTCGTCACCGTCTACGGCGACGTGAACTCGACGCTGGCCGCCGCGCTCGTCGCCGCCAAGATCGGCGTCCCCGTGGCCCATGTGGAGGCCGGCCTGCGCAGCTTCGACATGGCGATGCCGGAGGAGGTCAACCGGCGCCTGGTCGACCAGCTCGCCCGGCTGCTGTTCGCCACCAGCCCCGAGGCAGTCGGCCACCTCGCCCGTGAAGGCGTCGACACCGGGCGCGTGCACCTCGTCGGCAACCCGATGATCGACACCCTGCTCACCCATATGGAGCAGTTCGACGCCGCGAGCGCCCGCACCGCCCACGGACTGCCCGAGCGCTACGGCGTCGTCACCCTGCACCGGCCCGCCAACGTCGACGACCCGGAGGCCGCCGCGGCCGCCGCCCGCGTGCTGAGCGAGGCGGCCCGCCATCTCGACCTCGTCGTCCCGCTGCACCCGCGCGGCCGGGCCGCACTGCGGGCGGCCGGCCTCGCCGACGCACCCGGCATCCACCTCCTCGACCCGCTCGGTTACGTCGAGTTCATGAGCCTGGTGCGCGGGGCCGCCGCCGTGATCACCGACTCCGGCGGCGTGCAGGAGGAGACGACCGTCCTGGGCGTCCCGTGCCTGACCCTGCGCACCACCACCGAACGCCCGGTCACCGTCACCCACGGCACCAACCGGCTCGTCCGGCACGGGGAACTGGTCCCCGCGCTGCGCAAGCTGCTGGACGGCGGGGGAGCGGCACGCAGCGAGGGACCGCCGCTGTGGGACGGCCGGGCCGGCGCCCGGATCGCCCGCGTGATCACCGGGTGGCTGGAGCGCCATGGCTGACCCGACGACGACGCGGGACAGCGCGCGGACGTACTGGGAGGCCCGCCACGCCGACCACGACGACCTCGCCTCCGGCGGGCACATCGGACTCGACCGCCCCGGCAACGAACTCTTCTACGCCCAGCGGCTCGGCACGCTCCTCTCCCTCGTCGGCGACCTGTCCAGCCCCGCCGCCCCGCTGTTCGTGCTGGACGCCGGCTGCGGCAAGGGGTACTTCGCGCGCGCCCTGGCCCGCTGCGGCCACCGCATCGACGCCTTCGACGCCAGCCCGACCGCCGTCGACCACGCCCGCGCGGAGGCCGGCGGCCCGCGCTACGCCGTCGCCGCCCTCGACGAGTGGCGGAGTCCCTGGCCGTACGACATCGTCGTCTGCGTGGACGTCCTGTTCCACGTCCTCGACGACGAGGAATGGGCGGCGGGGCTGCGCAACCTCGCCTCCCTCGTCCGCGTCGCCGGCCGGCTGATCGTCACCGACGAGGACACCGGCCGCCGCACGCCACGCGGTGCCCACATCGTGCACCGCCCGCTCACCGCCTACCGCGCCGAACTCGAGCCGCTCGGCCTGCGGCACACCCTCTCCAGGCCGTACGGCTTCCGGGAGAACCGGGTCGGCTTCCACGTCTTCACGAGGACCCGCTGATGCGCCTGACCGACCTGCTCCATCCGCACCTCGACACCGTCACGACGGTGGTGGACGCGACCGGCGGCGGACTGCGCCTGGAGCCCTATCTGCATCTGCCGCCGGGCGTCGACCTGCGCCACGACGACGAACGCCCCGTCACAGAGGGCGAGCTGGCCCTCCTCTCCTACGGACCCCACGCCGGGCCGCACGGCGGCGAGGACACCCTGCGTGCCGTACTGGCCCGGATGCGGCCCGGTGCCCGCGGGCTGATCGTCTTCGGGCACGGCGGATCCGAGCTGCCCTACCACCGGCTCCTGGACGACCTGGTCGGGCACCGCTGCCAGGTCCTGCGCGCCGCCCCCCTCGACTACGTCCATCTGCACGCGGGCGCGGTCATCGCCCGCACCGACGAACTCCTGCCACCGCACGACTTCTTCGGGCGGCCCGCCCCCTTTGACGGCTACGCCACCGCGCTGCGGATCGCCGACGAGTACGTCTTCGCCGACCTCGCCTCCCGGTCCCTGCGGGCCCGGGTGCTCGACCTCGAAACCGCAGCCGAGGACGCGGAACGCACCCGTCAGGCGGCGGGGCAGGACGCGCTCGCCGACCGGCTCGCCGCCGCCGTACGGGAGAAGGAACAACTCGCCGGCGCGCTCAGGGCCGCCCGGGACCGGGCCGACGTCCTCCAGGCGCGGGTGGCCATGCTGGAGGGCTCGACCTCGCTGCGGGTCGGCAAGGCGCTGGTGAGCGCCGCACGTTCGCCGAAGCGGGGCGCGGCAAGACTGCCCGGGGAGCTGTACGGACTGTGGCGCGGGCGCCGCAGTTCCGCCGGCCGGGCGGCCGATGGCGCGATGAAGGCGCAGGCCGAGCCGGAGACGCCGCCGGACGCCCGGTTCCACCTCGCCCATCGCGCCCTGACCGCGGCGCCCCGCGACCGCCTCGTCGTCGCCGGAGTGCTCACCCCCGAAACCGCCGAGGACTTCGCGGCGGACGTGGTCGTCAACCCGCTGCTGCCGCACGACGGACGACTCCTCGTGCGGCGCACCGACCCCGACGTGCTCGTCGTGCAGCTCAGCGCCTGCACCGGCGACGGACCCTGGTGGCTCACCGGCACCGGACTCGCCCCCGACCTGGACCGCACCCTCGCCGAACTGCTCGCCGAACAGCGGGTGCTGGGCCGGGCGTCCGTGCTGTGGCGGGACGGCCCGGCCTCCGCCGCGCCCGGCCTCGCCCGGCTCGCCTGGGACGCCGTCCTAGACGCCGACACCGGCGCACGGCTCACCCGCCTCGACCCGGCCGCCGAGGGCAGGGAACGGCTGCGCGAGATCTTCCGGGCCGACAGCACCCGGGTACGGCTCGCGCAGCTCGCGCGGCTCACCGGGGCCCCGGACCCGCTGGACGAGCGGCGCGTCGCGGTGCTCGCCGCGCCCCGAGGACGTACCGACGTCGCCCGGCTCGTCGGCCAGGTGCTCGGCCAGCTGCACCGGCCCGACGAGGTGGTCGTACCCGACCCGGAGGGCCTCGACGAACTCACCGCCGCCGGAGTGACGGTACGCCGGGGCCGGCCCCTGGCGCCCTGGGTCGCCGACTGGACGGACCTGACCGAGGACCGGCCCGACACCCTGCTGCTCGATTTGATGTGCGCCCAGGAGTACTCCGGCGCCGACGCGGTGGGCCACACGCCGGCCGCCGACGACTACGTCTTCGTACCGTCGCTGCGGCCGCTGCTGGTACGCCGGTCGCTGCACCTGTCCGGCACGGAGCCCGGCAGCTGGGCGGGCCGGGGACACCGACTGTTCGCCGTGCGCGGGAAGGAGCCGTCATGAGCCGTACCCTGCGAGCGCTCGTCTACGGCGACGTCGACCTCAATCTCATCGACGGGTCCGCCGTCTGGGCCCAGTCGACGGTGCAGGCCCTGTCCCGGGCGGGCTGCGAAAGCCGGCTCGTCCTCAAGGCCCCCGTGCGCACCGGCCGGCTGACCGATCCGCTGGCCGAGCTGCCCCGGGTCCGCCTGGTGTCCCCGCACGAGGAGCGGCTGCTGCCGGGGCTCGCCGACCGGACGATGTCGCCGGTGCAGGCCGCGCAGGTGCTCGCCCGGCTCGACGAGGACGAGCCCTGCGACCTGCTGGTGCTGCGAGGCCGGCGGCTGGTCACCCGGATCGTCGCCGACGGCCTGTTCGACGGGCGGATCTGGGCCTACCTCACCGACATCCCGCAGTCGGCCGCCGAGATGACCGAGGCGGCCCGCGCGGACCTCGTCCGCATCGCCGAGGCCTCGCACCGACTGCTGTGCCAGACCGAGGAGTTGCGCTGCTTCCTGGAGACGTGGGTGCCCGAGGCCTGCGGCAAGTGCGTGCTCAGCCCGCCCGCCGTGCCCGAGCCCGGCTTCCCGCCGCCGGACCGGGACACGCCGCACGACCCGCTGCGGCTCGTCTACACCGGCAAGTTCGCACCCCGCTGGAACACCCTGCCCATGACCCGGCTGCCGCAGCTCCTCGCCGAACGCGGTGTCGCCGCCGAACTGCACACCGTCGGCGACAAGATCCACGACGACCCGGGCCACCCCGGCTTCCAGGCCGACATGGCGCGCGCCCTGTCCGGCACCCCGGGTGTCCGCCACCACGGCGGACAGCCGCGCGAGGAGGCCATGCGCATCGCCGCGGACTGCGACGTCGGCCTCGGCTGGCGCGACCCGGTGCTCGACTCCAGCCTCGAACTGTCCACCAAAGTGCTGGAGTTCGGCGCGCTGGGCCTGCCCGTGGTCCTCAACCGCACCCCGGCCCACGAGGCGCTGCTCGGCACCGACTATCCGCTGTTCGTGCCGGGACGCGCCGGACTCGACGACGCCGCCGACACGGTGGCCCGGGTCGCCCGCGAGCCGGCGTCGCGGCGCCTCGCGGCCGACCGCTGCCGAGCGGCGGCCCGCCAGTACACCCTGGACGGGGCGTCCGCACGCTGGCGCGCCCACCTCGACCGGGCCTTCCCCGCCGAGCCCAGCGGGGTGAGCGACCGCCGCCGTCCGCTGCGCGTGGGCGTCGCCGGGCACGACCTGAAGTTCCTCACCCGGTTGCTCGACCACTTCCGCTCGACGCCCGGCCTGGAGGTAAGGGTCGACGCCTGGCCGGCGCTCGCCCGCCACGACCCGGACGCCGGCCGGGAACTCGCCGACTGGGCGGACGTGGTGGTCGTGGAGTGGTGCGGTCCGGCCGCCGTCTGGTACAGCCGTCACAAGCGGCGCGGCAGCCGGCTGATCGTGCGGCTGCACCGCTTCGAACTGGACGCCGGCTGGCCCCGCCAGGTCGACATCGACGCCGTCGACCGGGTGGTGTGCGTCAGCCCGTACTACGCCCGCCGCACCCTGGAGCACACCGGCTGGCCCGCGTCGAAGGTCGTCGTCGTGCCCAACTGGGTCGACACCGACCAGCTCGACCGCCCGAAGGCGCCGGGCGCCCACCACCGCCTCGGCATGATCGGCATCGCGCCCAGCCGCAAACGCCTCGACCTCGGCCTCGACGTGCTGGAGGCGCTGCGTGCCCACGACCGGCGCTGGCACCTGTCGGTCAAGTCCAAGCCGCCGTGGGAGTACTGGTGGATCTGGAACAAGCCCGAGGAGCGTGAACACTACGAGGGCGTACTGCGCCGGATGCAGACCTCGCCGCTGCTCGAAGGGGCCGTCGTCTTCGACACGTTCGGGCCGGACGTGGCGGGCTGGCTGCGCCGGGTCGGGCATGTGCTGTCCACCAGCGACGACGAGAGCTTCCACCTCGCGCCCGCCGAGGGGATGGCCTCCGGCGCGGTGCCTTCGCTGCTGCCCTGGCCCGGCGCGGAAGAGATCTACGACCGGCGGTGGATCCATGACACGCCTGCGGCGATGGCGGAGGCGATCGCGGTGCTGGAGGAGGACGACTGGCGCTCCGCGGGTGAACTGGCCCGCACGCAGGTCAGGGAGGGGTTCTCGCTGGACCGGGTGGCCGAGACCTGGACGGAGTTGTTGTGCGCGCCGTGATGTGATCCGCGGGCCGGTGGAGGCTGATCGCGCGGTTCCCCGCGCCCCTGAAGGGGCGTGCCACCGCGGCCGGTTGTGCAGTGCCCGGTCCCAGGAGCCCTCAGGGCTCCGGGGACCGGTGTCGGTCAGGCCGCGACCTTCGCGGGTTGCGCGGAGCGCCCTGCCGCCCGCTCACCCAGCAGCTCCGTCGGTACCTTCGCCGTCTCGCGGGCCGACAGCGCGGCCACGACCGGCGGCACGCACAGGGCTGCCGTGAACAGGGCCACCGCCGACCAGTCGTCGCCGTCCGGGCCGGCGATCCGCGCGGCGAAGGTGACCGCGAAACCGGCGACCGCGAAACCGATCTGGGTGCCGATGGCCATGCCGGACAGCCGGACCCGGGTGGAGAACATCTCGCCGTAGAAGGAGGGCCACACGCCGTTCGCGGCGCTGTAGACCACCCCGAAGGCGACGATGCCCAGCAGCAGGGTCAGCGGGTAGGACCCGGTCGAGATGGCCCACAGGTACAGGAACATCGTCACCGCGCTGCCGGCCGCGCCGACCAGGAACACCGGGCGGCGGCCGATGCGGTCCGAGAGGGTGGCCCACAGCGGGATCGCGCCGAGCGCGACCAGGTTGGCGAGCGCGCCCACCCACAGCATCGAGGACTTGTCCATCCCGACCGCGTCGCTGGTGGCGTACGACAGCGCCCACACGGTGAAGATCGTGCTGACCGAGGCGACCAGCGCACCGCCGATCACCCGCAGCACGTCCGCCCAGTGCTCCCGCAGCAGCACCGCCAGCGGCAGCTTGACGACGCCCTCGGTGGCGGCCTGCTGCTCGAAGGCCGGGGTCTCGTCGAGCTTGCGGCGGATGACATAGCCGACGACGGCGACCGCGACGCTCATCCAGAACGGCACCCGCCAGCCCCACGACATCAGCTGCTCCTCCGGCAGCGCGGCGATCGGGATGAAGACCAGCGTGGCGAGCAGCTGCCCGCCCTGTGTACCGCTCAGCGTGAAGCTGGTGAAGAAGCCGCGGCGACGCGGTGGCGCGTGTTCGAGGGTCATGGAGTTGGCGCTGGCCTGCTCGCCGGCCGCCGAGAGGCCCTGGAGGACGCGGCACAGCACCAGCAGGACCGGCGCGAGGGTACCGACCTGGTCGCGGGTGGGCAGACAGCCGATCAGGAACGTCGATATGCCCATCAGGATCAGCGTGAAGACCATGATCTTCTTACGGCCCACCCGGTCGCCGAAGTGACCGAGGAACAGCGCGCCCACCGGCCGGGCCGCGTACGCCACACCGAACGTGGCCAGCGACAGCAGGGTGGCCGTCGCCGGGTCGGACTCGTCGAAGAAGACCTCGGGGAAGACCAGCGCGGCCGCGCTGCCGTAGATGAAGAAGTCGTAGTACTCCAGGGCGCTGCCGATCCAGGCGGCCATGGCCGCCTTCCGCGGCTGGCCGGGGTGCGTGTCGGGGACGGACACAGGGGTGCTCCTTCGAGGGAACTCCACCTTATGGGGAGTGTGCGGAGAGGAGGGGCGAGGTGCCGGATCCCTGGGGTGGCGGGTCGGCCGCGCCGGGAGCTACCCGGCTAATTAACCCACTGGATAGTTAGTAGCGGATGGCTAGGGATGTTGCGCCGACGTTTCCCGGGTGTCAAGAGGTCATGCCGAAGGATCTTGTGGTGCGGGGCGCCCGGAGCGGACCCGGTCAGCCCTCGGCGCGCGGTGCCGTCAGATAGGCGATGACCATGTCGCCGAGCATCGTGCGGTAGTACTCGCGCCGGGCCGGATCCACCAGGTCGCGGCCGAACAGGGCGCCGAAGGTGTGCCGGTTGGAGACCCGGAAGAAGCAGTAGGAGCTGATCATCGCGTGCAGGTCGACCGCGTCCACGTCGGCCGTGAACAGGCCGGACTCCTGCCCCGACTCCAGGATCCGGCGGATCACGTCCAGGGCCGGCGAGCCGATCCTGCCGAGCTTCTCGGAGGCGGCGATGTGCTCGGCCCCGTGAATGTTCTCGATGCTGACCAGGCGGATGAAGTCGGGGTGCTGCTCATGGTGGTCGAAGGTCAGCTCGGCCAGCCGGCGGATGGCGGCGACCGGGTCCAGATGCTCGACGTCGAGCTGCTGCTCGGCCTCCCGGATCACGCCGTACGCCCGCTCCAGCACGGCCGTGAACAGCTGCTCCTTGCCGCCGAAGTAGTAGTAGATCATCCGCTTCGTGGTGCGGGTGCGGGCGGCGATCTCGTCCACGCGGGCCCCGTCGTAGCCGGCGCGGGCGAACTCCCGCGTCGCGACGTCGAGGATCTCGGCCTGGGTGCGGGCGGCGTCGCGGATCCGCCCGTTGCTGCGTGCCGGCTCTTCGACGCTGGTCATCGGCTTCCTTCGGCCAGGGGTGGGCGCCGTCCGGTGGCCCACCCGCGTGCCGGTGATTGTAGAAGCCCGCCCGCTCCGCGTGTCGGGACAGGTCTTCACAAGCTCCGGCATCTCCTGCTATGACTAACTCACTAGTTCGTACATTAGTGAGCCGTTCAGGAGGTCCCACCGGTGGCCAAGGACACCAAGGACTCGTATCTCGTCGGGCTGATCGGCTCCGGCATCGGCCCCTCGCTCAGCCCGGCGCTGCACGAGCGCGAGGCCGCCCGTCAGGGCCTGCGTTATCTGTACCGGCTCATCGACATCGACACGCTCGGCGTCCCGCCCGAGGCGGTGGGCGACCTGCTGCGGGCCGCCCGCGACCTGGGCTTCGACGGGCTCAACATCACCCACCCCTGCAAGCAGCTCGTCATCGGGCACCTGGACGCGCTCGCCCCGCAGGCCGAGGCGCTGGGCGCGGTCAACACCGTCGTCTTCGAGGACGGCCGGGCCGTCGGCCACAACACGGACGTCACCGGCTTCGCCGCGTCCTTCGCGCGCGGGCTGCCCGACGTACCGCTGGAGCGGGTCGTGCAGCTGGGTGCCGGGGGCGCGGGCGCTGCCGTCGCCCACGCCATGCTGACCCTCGGCGCCGAGCGGGTCACCGTCGTCGACGCGCTGAGCGAACGGGCCGCGGATCTCGCCGGGGCGCTGAACCGGCACTTCGGCGCGGGCCGCGCTGCAGCGGCGGCGCCGGACCGGCTGGCGCGGCTGCTCGGTGCGGCGGACGGCGTCGTGCACGCCACGCCCACCGGCATGGCCGCCCACCCGGGGCTGCCCTTCGCCGCCGAGCTGCTGCACCCCGGGTTGTGGGTTGCCGAGGTGGTCTACCGGCCGCTGGAGACGGAGCTGCTGCGCACCGCCCGTGCGGTCGGCTGCGTGGCGCTGGACGGGGGCGGGATGGCCGTGTTCCAGGCCGCGGACGCGTTTCGGCTGTTCACCGGGCGTGCGCCGGACGCCGTGCGCATGCTCGCGGACATCGCGGAGTTGGCCGGGGCGGCGGAGAGCTCGGTGGGGTGAGGCGGTGCGACGTCTGCGGGCCGTCCGTGGCCGGTCGCGCCCACGCGGCGGAGCCGCACATCGATACAGCCTCGCGCCCCCCCAAAGGCGGGCGTGGTAGCAGGGCGTGTTTGAAGGAGCAGGTATGCGTACGTCCATCGCCACCGTATCCCTCAGCGGATCCCTCACCGAGAAGCTCACGGCCGCCTCGCGCGCCGGGTTCGACGGCGTCGAGATCTTCGAGAACGATCTCCTCGCGAGCCCTCTCAGCCCCGAGGAGGTCCGTGCCCACTGTGCCGACCTGGGGCTGAGCGTCGATCTCTACCAGCCGATGCGGGACATCGAGGCCGTGCCCGCCGAGGAGTTCGCGCGCAACCTGCGGCGTGCCCGGCACAAGTTCGAGCTGATGCGCCGGCTCGGGGCCGACACGGTCCTCGTCTGCTCCAGCGTCCATCCGCTCGCCGTGGACGACGACGCGCTCGCCGCCCACCACTTGAGCCAACTCGCCGATCTGGCCCAGGAGTTCGGCATCCGGGTGGCCTACGAGGCGCTCGCCTGGGGCCGGCACGTCAACACCTACGGCCACGCCTGGCGCATCGTCGAGGCGGCCGACCACCCCTCGCTCGGCACCTGCCTGGACAGTTTCCACATCCTCTCCCGCGGCTGCGACCCCAGGGCAATCGCGGACATCCCCGGCGAGAAGATCTTCTTCCTCCAGCTCGCCGACGCGCCGCTGCTCGCGATGGACGTCCTCCAGTGGAGCCGCCACTACCGCTGCTTCCCCGGGCAGGGCGGCTTCGACCTCGCCGGACTCGTCCGCAACGTCCTGCACACCGGCTACGACGGCCCGCTCTCCCTGGAGGTCTTCAACGACGTCTTCCGCCAGGCCGAGGCCGGCCCGACCGCCGTGGACGCCCACCGCTCGCTGCTCGTGCTGCAGGAGACGGTCGGCATCGCGACCCCGCCCGCGCCCGTCGTCCCCACCGGCGTCGCCTTCGCCGAACTCCTCACGCCCGACGCCGAACCGGTCGCCGCCGTGCTCGGTGCCCTCGGCTTCGCCCGCACCGCACGTCATCGCACCAAGCCGGTCGGCCTCTGGCAGCAGGGCGAGGCCCGCATCCTGGTCAACACCTCGGGCGCCGCCCGCCGTACCGGCACCGGCCTCGCCGCGATCGGCCTCGAATCACCCGACCCGGCCGGCGCCGCCCGCCGCGCCGAGGCCCTGCTGGCCCCCGTACTGCCCCGCCGCCGGGCCGCCGAGGACGCCCCGCTCGACGCGGTCGCGGCACCCGACGGCACGGAGCTGTTCTTCTGCGCCACGGACCGGCCCGGACTTCCCAACTGGCGGGCCGACTTCACCGACGAGACCGGCGGGTCCTGCGCCACCGGCGTCCACCGCATCGACCACCTCGCCCTCACCCAGCCCTGGCACCACTTCGACGAGGCGGCCCTCTTCCACCGCAGCGTCCTGGGCCTGCACGCACAGGAGAGCGTGGACGTCGCCGACCCGTACGGCCTGATGCGCAGCCGCGCCGTCACCAACGCCGACGGCAGCGTCCGTATCGCCCTGGGCGTCGGCGCGGCGCCCACGGACGACACCGTGCACGCGGCGCACATCGCCCTGGCCACGGACGACGTCGTCGCCGCGGCCCGCCGCTTCCGGGAGGCGGGCGGCCGGCTCCTGCCGATCCCCGCCAACTACCACGACGACCTGGCGGCTCGGCACGAGTTCGCCGACGGCGAGCTGGAGACGTACCGCGAGCTGGGCATCCTCTACGACCGTGACGCGCACGGCGAGTTCCGGCACTGCTACACCATGACCGTCGGCCGTGTCTTCTTCGAGCTGGTGCAGCGGGACGGCTACCGGGGCTACGGGGCGCAGAACGCCCCGGTGCGGCTGGCCGCGCAGCACACCGCCCGTGCGCTCATTGGCGGCTGACGGTGCGGGTCACACCGGCGATGACCGTGGTCGCCAGGATCCAGCCGAGCAGGACCAGGGCGTACGCCAGGGCCTGTTGCGGGCCCTGTGGGGCGAACGCCGGTTCCTGGCCGAAGGAGATCACCGGCAGCAGCAGGTCCAGCGTGTAGAAGACGGGGTTGAAGTGCGGTGCCTCGTCCGCTTTCAGGGCCGGAGGCTGATGCAGCGCGAACGCCACCGAGCCGACAGCGAGCAGGGACAGCAGCCAGCCCAGCGCCCGCATCGGCCGGAAACCGTAGCCGACGGTGGCGTCCTGGACATGGCCCCACAGCCGGCCGTACCGGGGCAGCGTGGTGCGGTGCCGGCGCTGTTTGGCGAGCTGCACGAGCCGGGCGGCGTGGTCGTCGCCGGTGCGGCGGTAGGCGGCGGTCAACTGCTCGTACCCGTGCGGGTCGAAGGTGTCCTCGTCCCGTTCCAGCATGGGCAGCCGCTGCTCCGGCGGCACGTGCGGGGTCAGCGAGGTGTAGGTGAGGTCGAGGAGGCGGACCTGGTCCGGGAGCATCTCCGGTGCCAGGTTCAGGTGCTCTATCTGGGAGCGCCGCAGATTGAGCATGCCCTCCATCCGAGGGCCCCGGCGCAGCCACACCTCACCGATGACACAGCTGCTCGCGCGCATCGCGGTACCGCCGGGGTTGGACAGCCGGCTGTGCAGCAGGTCGAGCCGGCCGGGAACGCGTGCGCCGCGCAGGTCGATACGGCCGTGCGCGCTCAGCCGTCTGCCGAGGACGTTGGCGCCCACCTCCATGGCCTCGGCGCTCAGGACGAACTCGCCGGGATGCCTCAACTCGGCGCCCTCCAGCCGGAGCGAGCCGCTGACCGTGGCGCCGTTGAGCCGGACCTCGCCGCGCGTGCGCAGCCGCGACGCGCACAGGTCCTCGCCGACGGTCACCTGATGGAGCTGGAGGACCGGGTCCTCCGTCCCCTCGGGCGCGGTGATCTCGGCATCCTCCAGATACAGCGCCCCCGCGATCTGTGCCCCGCCGAGCCGCACCGGCCCACGGAACCGGCACTTGGCCAGCCGCAGCCCGCCGTCGACCCGGATCCGCGCCCCCGCCAGACCGGGCAGGTCGGACCCGGACAGATTGAGGTACTTCAGCTGGGCGCCGGAGAGGTCCGGGACGTCGTCGAACCGGCAGTGACTCAGGCGCGCGACGCTCTCGACGGTCGCGTACCGCAGATCCAGCACACCGGTGATCCGCGCGCCCGCGACCTTGAGCGCGGCGACCTCGCCGCCGACGACCGGGCCGTCGAGCAGCAGTGCCCGCAGCACCGTGGCGCGCAGGGTCCGTTGCGGCTCCGAGCCGGCACCGTCGGCCGCGCTCTCGTCCTGCGCCGCGCCGAAGTCGACGGCCTCACCCTTGGGAAAGGCATGCCACACCCGCAGCTCGGCCGGCGTCAGATCGTTGATCTCCATCAGCCGGGACTCTGACGCCGGCCGCCGAGCCTGTCAACTCACCGCCCACCGGGTCAGCAAGGACCGTCGGACGGCCGCACCGGCCGCCACGGCGCGAACGCGCTCGCCGCGCGCGGCGGCGGCGCCGCGGCCGGCTCCGGGCGGTGCCGCTGGATCACGGAGTTCACGCCGCCCCGCTCCACCCGGTCGATGCCCGGCGGCGTGTTCAGGACCTGGTGTTCCACTCCGCGATCACCGGTCGGCCGTGATCGGTCGACAGCCGGCTGACCGTGCCTGTGGCCAGCTGGAACAGCCGCCCGTCCGCCGGGGCGAGCCCCAGCCCGCGGGCCGTGACGACCCGTAGGAAGTGGCCGTGCGCCACGAGGACCACATCGCCGTCCGGCAGCGCCGCCGCGACCCGGGCGAGCACCCGGTCGGCCCGCGCCCCGACCTCGGCCGGTGACTCACCGGGGTGGTCGGCCGGGCCGGGGGCCACGCCGTCGGTCCACAGGCACCAGTCGGGACGGGTGCGGTGGATGTCGACGGTGGTGACACCTTCGTAGCCGCCGTAGTCCCACTTGTGGAGGTCGGGGTCGGGTACGGCGCCGGCCACGCCCGCCAGTTCCGCGGTGCGGACCGCGCGGATCAGCGGGCTGGTGAGCGCCAGGGCGAAGGTCCGGCCGGACAGGAGCGGGGCGAGGGACTTGGCCTGTTCCTCGCCCTCCTGGGTGAGGGGCAGGTCGGTGAAGCTCGTGTGCTGTCCCGACCTGCTCCACTCCGTCTGACCGGTGGGGGCACCTCCCACGCCCTCAAGGCAGTGGGGGAGGACCAGAAGGAGATCCCCCACGGCTCGCTACTCCTTCGACTCGACCGCGTGCCCGCCGAACTGGTTGCGCAGCGCCGCGATCATCTTCATCTGCGGGGAGTCGTCCTGCCGGGAGGCGAACCGGGCGAACAGGGACGCCGTGATCGCGGGCAGCGGCACGGCGTGGTCGATGGCCGCCTCGACGGTCCACCGGCCCTCGCCGGAGTCCTGCGCGAAGCCCTTCAGCTTCTTCAGGTGCTCGTCCTCGTCGAGGGCGTTCACCGCGAGGTCCAGCAGCCAGGAGCGGATGACCGTGCCCTGCTGCCAGGAACGGAACACCTCACGGACGTTGTCCACCGAGTTGGCCTTCTCCAGCAGCTCCCAGCCCTCGGCGTAGGCCTGCATCATGGCGTACTCGATGCCGTTGTGGACCATCTTCGAGAAGTGCCCGGCACCGACCCGGCCCGCGTGGACATAGCCGTACGGCCCTTCCGGCTTGAGCGCCTCGAAGATCGGCTCCAGCCGCTCCACGTGCTCCTTGGCGCCGCCGACCATCAGCGCGTAGCCGTTCTCCAGGCCCCACACGCCGCCGGAGACGCCCGCGTCGACGAAACCGATGCCCTTGATGCCGAGCTCGGCGGCGTGCTTCTCGTCGTCCGTCCAGCGGGAGTTGCCGCCGTCGACCACCGTGTCGCCCGGGGACAGCAGGTCCTTGAGCTCGTCGACGACGCCCTGCGTGGCGGTGCCGGCCGGGACCATCACCCACACCGTGCGCGGCGCGTCGAGCTGCTCGACCAGTTCTTCGAGGCTCTTGACGTCGGAGACCTCGGGGTTGCGGTCGTAGCCGACGACGGTGTGGCCGGCGCGGCGGATCCGCTCGCGCATGTTGCCGCCCATCTTGCCGAGACCGATGAGGCCCAACTGCATGGCTGTCATGTCAGATTCACTTCCTTGAGTTCACGGTAGGCGGCCACGAGGGCGGCGGTGGAGGCATCGAGACCGGGCACGTCGGCGCCCTCGGTGAGGGCGGGCTCGACCCGCTTGGCGAGGACCTTGCCGAGCTCCACGCCCCACTGGTCGAAGGAGTCGATGTTCCACACCGCGCCCTGCACGAAGACCTTGTGCTCGTAGAGGGCGATCAGCTGGCCGAGGACCGACGGGGTCAGCTCACGGGCGAGGATCGTGGTCGTGGGGTGGTTGCCGAGGAAGGTGCGGTGCGCAACCTGCGCCTCGGGCACGCCCTCCGCGCGGACCTCGTCGGCGGTCTTGCCGAAGGCCAGCGCCTGGCCCTGCGCGAACAGGTTCGCCATCAACAGGTCGTGCTGCGCCCCCAGTTCGTCGCTCAGCTCGGCGACCGGGCGGGCGAAGCCGATCAGGTCGGCCGGGATCAGCCGGGTGCCCTGGTGGATCAGCTGGTAGTAGGCGTGCTGCCCGTTGGTGCCGGGCGTGCCCCACACCACCGGACCGGTCTCCCAGCCCACGACGTGCCCGTCCCGGTCCACCGACTTGCCGTTGGACTCCATGTCCAGCTGCTGGAGGTAGGCCGTGAACTTCGACAGGTAGTGGCTGTACGGCAGCACCGCATGGGACTCGGCGCCGAAGAGGTTGCCGTACCAGATGCCCAGCAGGCCCATGATCATCGGCGCGTTGCCCTCGGCGGGCGCGTTCCTGAAGTGCTCGTCGACGGTGTGGAAGCCGTCGAGCATCGCCCGGAACTGCGCCGGGCCGATGGCGATCATCAGGGACAGGCCGATCGCCGAGTCGTAGGAGTAGCGGCCGCCGACCCAGTCCCAGAACTCGAACATGTTCTCCGGGTCGATGCCGAACTCGGTGACCTTGCCGGCGTTGGTCGACAGCGCCACGAAGTGCCGGGCGACCGCCTTTTCCTCGCCGCCGAGCCCCGCCAGCAGCCACGAGCGGGCCGAGGTGGCGTTGGTGATCGTCTCGATCGTGGTGAACGTCTTCGACGCCACGATGAACAGCGTCTCGGCCGGGTCCAGGTCCCGCACCGCCTCGTGCAGGTCGGCACCGTCGACGTTGGAGACGAACCGGAACGTCAGCTCCCGTGCCGTGAACGGGCGGAGCGCCTCGTACGCCATGGCGGGGCCGAGGTCGGAGCCGCCGATGCCGATGTTGACGACGTTCCTGATCCGCCTGCCGGTGTACCCGGTCCAGGCGCCGGAACGGACGCGCTCGGCGAAGCCGCTCATCTTGTCGAGCACGGCGTGCACCTCGGGCACGACGTTCTCGCCGTCCACCTCGATCACCGCGTCCCGCGGCGCCCGCAGCGCGGTGTGCAGCACCGCACGGTCCTCGGTGACGTTGATCTTCTCGCCGCGGAACATGGCGTCGCGCAGCCCCGACACATCGGTGGCTACGGCCAGTTCGTGCAGCAGGGCGAGCGTCTCGTCGTTGATCAGGTGCTTGGAGTAGTCGATGCGCAGATCGCCCACGCGCACGACGTACCGCTCGGCGCGGGACGGGTCGGCGGCGAACAGCTCACGCAGCTGCGGGCGCCGCATCGCCTCGGCGTGATGGTCCTGCAGGGCCGCCCACTCGGGACGGCGGTCGAGCCTCGGGGAACCGGACAGCGAGTCAGACATGGGTGGACGTCTCCTTGCCGGCCTCGCCCCGCAGGGCGATGGCGTACATCTCGTCGGCGTCGAGGCGCCTGAGCTCCTCGGCGATGAGTTCGGAGGTGGTGCGGACCTTCAGCGCGAGGGTGCGCGAGGGCTGGTCCGGCAGGGACAGGGTGGCCAGCGGACCCTCGGGGCGGTCGATGACGATCTCGCCGTTCTCGGTGCCCAGGCGCACGCCCGTGACGACCGGACCGGCGGTCACGACCCGCTCGGCGCTGACGTGCAGCCGGGCCTCCAGCCAGCGCGCCAGCAGCTCGGCGGCCGGGTTGTCGGCCTCGGCCTCCACGACCGCCGAGACGATCGGCACCCGCGCCTGGTCCAGGGCCGCGGCGAGCATCGACCGCCACGGGGTGAGCCGGGTCCAGGCGAGGTCGGTGTCGCCGGGCGCGTAGGAGCGGGCCCGGACCTCCAGGTCCGGCAGCGGGGTCTCGGTGGCGTACAGGTCGGTGATCCGGCGCTGGGCCAGCGCGCCCAGCGGGTCCTTCGACGGGTTCTGAGGCGCGTCCACCGGCCACCACACCACGACCGGCGCGTCCGGCAGCAGCAGCGGCAGCACCACGGAGTCGGCGTGGTCGGACACCTCGCCGTACATCCGCAGGATCACCGTCTCGCCGGTGCCGGCGTCGGCGCCCACCCGGACCTCAGCGTCGAGGTGGGAGCGGGTGCGGTCGCGCGGGGTGCGGGCGTGCCGCTTGATGACGACCAGGGTGCGCGCCGGGTGCTCGTGCGACGCCTCCTCGGCCGCCTTGATCGAGTCGTAGGCGTTCTCCTCGTCCGTGACGATGACCATCGTCAGGACCATGCCCACGGCCGGCGTGCCGATCGCGCGGCGGCCCTGCACCAGCGCCTTGTTGATCTTGCTTGCCGTGGTGTCGCTCAGGTCGATCTTCATGGCCTGCGCCAGCTCCGTCCGTCTCGTGCGAGCATCTCGTCGGCTTCCTCGGGTCCCCAGCTCCCGGACGCGTACCGCGCCGGCCTGCCGTGTGTGTCCCAGTACTCCTCGATCGGGTCGAGGATCTTCCAGGACTCTTCCACTTCCTGGTGACGGGGGAACAAATTGGCGTCCCCGAGCAGGACGTCCAGGATGAGCCGCTCGTAGGCCTCCGGGCTCGACTCCGTGAAGGACTCGCCGTAGGCGAAGTCCATCGTCACGTCCCGGATCTCCATCGAGGTGCCCGGCACCTTGGAGCCGAAGCGCACCGTCATGCCCTCGTCCGGCTGGACCCGGATGACGACGGCGTTCTGGCCGAGCTCCTCGGTGGCGGTGGAGTCGAAGGGCGAGTGCGGAGCCCGCTGGAAGACGACCGCGATCTCCGTCACCCGCCGCCCGAGCCGCTTGCCGGTGCGCAGGTAGAACGGCACGCCCGCCCAGCGCCGGTTGTCGACGTTCAGCCGGACGGCCGCGTAGGTGTCGGTCTTCGAGCCCGGGTCGATGCCGTCCTCGTCGAGGTACCCGAGCACCTTCTCGCCGCCCTGCCAGGCCGCCGCGTACTGCCCGCGCACGGTGTGCCGGCCGAGGTCCGCCGGCAGCTTGACGGCCCTGAGCACCTTCAGCTTCTCGGTGAGCAGCGACGGGGCGTCGAACGCGGCCGGCTCCTCCATGGCGGTGAGCGCCATCAGCTGGAGCAGGTGGTTCTGGATGACGTCACGGGCCGAGCCGATGCCGTCGTAGTACCCGGCCCGGCCGCCGATGCCGATGTCCTCGGCCATCGTGATCTGCACGTGGTCGACGTACGACCGGTTCCAGATCGGCTCGAACATCTGGTTCGCGAACCGCAGTGCCAGGATGTTCTGGACGGTCTCCTTGCCGAGGTAGTGGTCGATCCGGAAGACCTGCTCCGGGTCGAACACGTCGTGCACGATCGCGTTCAGCTCCTGGGCGCTCGCGAGGTCCCGGCCGAACGGCTTCTCGATGACCGCCCGCCGCCAGGACCCCTCGGGGGCGTCCGCCAGACCGTGCTTCTTGAGCTGCTGCACGACCTTCGGGAAGAACTTCGGCGGTACGGAGAGGTAGAAGGCGTAGTTGCCGCTGGTGCCGCGCGCCTTGTCCAGCTCCTGAACGGTCTGGCGCAGCCGGTCGAACGCCGTGTCGTCGTCGAAGTCACCGGGGATGAACCGCATGCCCTCGGACAGCTGCTGCCACACCTCCTCACGGAACTCGGTGCGGGCGTGCTCGCGCACGGAGTCGTGCACGATCTGCGCGAAGTCCTCGTCCTCCCAGTCCCGGCGGGCGAACCCGACCAGGGAGAAGCCCGGCGGCAGCATGCCGCGGTTGGCCAGGTCGTACACGGCCGGCATCAGCTTCTTGCGGGACAGGTCACCCGTGACCCCGAAGATCACGAGCCCGGACGGGCCCGCGATACGGGGGAGACGGCGGTCCCGGGCGTCGCGGAGGGGATTGTCCCAGTCGGAGGTCATTCTGCGTCAGCTCCCTTGCTGCCGAGCGACTTCTTCACGGCGTCCAACAGGTCCTGCCACGCCACCTCGAACTTGGCGACGGCCTCGTGCTCCAACCGGGTGACGACCTCGTCGTAGGAGATCCCGAGCGCCTCCACGGCGGCGAGGTCGGCGCGGGCCTGGGCGTAGCCGCCCGTCACGGTGTCGCCGGTGATCTCGCCGTGGTCGGCGGTGGCGTTCAGCGTTGCCTCGGGCATCGTGTTCACGGTGCCGGGCGCGACGAGTCGGTCCACGTACAGGGTGTCCTTGTAGGCGGGGTCCTTGACGCCCGTGGAGGCCCACAGCGGGCGCTGCTTGTTCGCCCCGGCCCCGGTCAGGGCCGTCCAGCGGGCTGCCGACCGTGCGGTGTCGTCGGCGGCGCCGAACACATCCTCGTACGCCTCGTAGGCGAGGCGCGCGTTGGCGAGCGCCGCGCGGCCCTTCAGCGCGAGGGCCCCGTCCGTGCCGATCGCCGTCAGCCGCTTGTCGATGTCGGCGTCGACGCGGGAGACGAAGAAGGAGGCCACGGAGTGGACGGCGGACAGGTCCAGGCCGTTGGCCGCGGCCTTCTCCAGACCGGCCAGGTAGGCGTCCATGACCTCGCGGTAGCGCTCCAGCGAGAAGATCAGCGTGACGTTGACGCTGATGCCGAGGCCGACGACCTCGGTGATCGCCGGCAGGCCCGCCCGGGTCGCCGGGATCTTGATCATGACGTTGGGGCGGTCGACCAGCCAGGCGAGTTGCCTGGCCTCGGCGACGGTCGCACGCGTGTCGTGGGCGAGCCGCGGGTCGACCTCGATGGAGACCCGGCCGTCGCGGCCGTCGGTGGCGTCGTACACGGGCCGCAGGATGTCGGCGGCGGCACGGACGTCGGCGGTGGTCATCATCCGCACGGCCTCGTCGACCGTGACGCCCCGCACCGCGAGGTCGGCGAGCTGCTCCTCGTAGCCTCCCCCACTCTCGGCTTCGCTCGAGCGGGGGGACCCCCACACCGTAGAGCCGATGGCGGCCTGGAAGATGGACGGGTTGGTGGTGACGCCCACGACGTTCTTGTCCGCGACGAGTTCGGCGAGGTTGCCGGACTCGATCCGCCCCCGCGACAGGTCGTCCAGCCAGATCGAGACGCCCTCGTCGGCGAGGCGCTTCAGCGTGCCCGCGGTCGCGGTTGCTTCGGTGGTCACAGTGATCATCCTCTTTCTGCGTTCAGGTCAACCGCGGGCGGCGGCAAGCGATTCCTTGGCGGCGGCGGCCACGTTCTCGGGGGTGAAGCCGTACTCGGCGAACAGGGTCCCGGCGTCGGCGGAGGCGCCGAAGTGCTCCAGGGAGACGATGCGTCCGGCGTCGCCCACGAACCGGTACCAGGTGAGCCCGATGCCCGCCTCGACGGCGACCCGCGCCTTCACGGCGGGCGGCAGGACGCTCTCGCGGTACTCGCGCGGCTGCTGCTCGAACCACTCCACGGACGGCATCGACACCACCCGGGTACCGATCCTCTCGGCCTCCAGCGCCTCGCGCGCGGCGACGGCGAGTTGGACCTCGGAGCCGGTCGCGACGAGAACGACGTCCGGGGTGCCGGTGGAGGACTCCTGGAGGACGTAACCGCCCTTGGCCGCATCGGAGTTGGGCGCGTACGTGGGTACACCCTGGCGGCTGAGCGCGAGGCCGTGCGGGGCCGGGTCGGTGGAGTGGCGGCGCAGGATCTCGGCCCAGACGACCGCGGTCTCATTGGCGTCCGCCGGGCGCACGACGTTCAGGCCCGGGATGGCACGCAGCGACGCCAGGTGCTCGACCGGCTGATGGGTCGGGCCGTCCTCGCCGAGGCCGACGGAGTCGTGTGTCCAGACGTACGTCACCGGCAGCTGCATGAGAGCCGACATGCGTACGGCGTTGCGCATGTAGTCGGAGAACACCAGGAAGGTGCCGCCGTAGATACGGGTGTTGCCGTGCAGGGCGATGCCGTTCATCGCCGCGGCCATCGAGAACTCACGGATGCCGAAGTGGACGGTGCGGCCGTAGGGGTCCGCCTCCGGCAGCGGGTTGCCCTTGGGCAGGAACGAACTCGACTTGTCGATGGTGGTGTTGTTGGAGCCGGCGAGGTCGGCCGAGCCGCCCCACAGCTCGGGAAGGACCGGGCCTAGCGCCTGGAGCACCTTGCCGGAGGCGGCGCGGGTCGCGACCGACTTGCCCTCCTCGAACACCGGGACCGAGGACTCCCAGCCCTCGGGCAGCTGACCGGCGACGATCCGGTCGAACAGGCGGGCCCGCCCGGGGTCCGCGGCGCGCCAGGCGCCGAACCGCTTGTCCCAGGCGGCGTGCGCCTCGGCGCCCCGGTCCAGGGCGCGGCGGGCGTGGGCGAGGACCTCGTCGGCCACCTCGAAGGACTTCTCGGGGTCGAAGCCCAGCAGGCGCTTGGTGGCGGCGATCTCGTCGTCGCCGAGGGCGGAGCCGTGGGAGGCCTCGGTGTTCTGCGCGTTCGGGGCGGGCCACGCGATGATCGTGCGCATCGCGATGATGGACGGCCGCCCGGTCTCGGCCCGCGCCGCCTTCAGCGCGGCGTACAGCGCGTGGACGTCGACGTCGCCGCCGAGCTCCGGTTCGATCCGCTGCACGTGCCAGCCGTACGCCTCGTAGCGCTTCAGCACGTCCTCGGAGAACGCGGTCGCGGTTCCGCCCTCGATGGAGATGTGGTTGTCGTCGTAGAGGAGGACCAGGTTGCCGAGCCTCTGGTGGCCGGCGAGCGAGGAGGCCTCGGCGGAGACGCCCTCCTCCAGGTCGCCGTCGGAGACGATCGCCCAGACGGTGTGGTCGAACGGGGACTCGCCCTCGGGCGCGTCCGGGTCGAACAGGCCGCGCTCGTAGCGGGCGGCCATCGCCATGCCGACGGCGTTGGCGACACCCTGCCCGAGCGGGCCGGTCGTCGTCTCGACCCCTGCCGTGTGGCCGTACTCGGGGTGACCCGGAGTCTTCGAGCCGTGCGTACGGAACGACTTGAGGTCGTCGAGCTCCAGCTCGTACCCGGCGAGGAAGAGCTGCGTGTAGAGGGTCAGCGAGGTGTGGCCGGGGGAGAGGACGAAGCGGTCGCGTCCGGTCCACTCGGGGTCGGCGGGATCGTGCCGCATCACCTTCTGAAAGATCGTGTACGCGGCGGGGGCGAGGCTCATCGCCGTGCCCGGGTGGCCGTTGCCGACCCGCTGTACGGCATCGGCCGCGAGAAGGCGGGCCGTGTCGACGGCACGCCGGTCGAGTTCGGTCCATTCGAAGCGGTCCGGGGTCTGCGTGCTCATCTTCAAGAAGTCCTCGATCGGAGCGAAGTAGCTGGTCCAACGCGTTCAAAAGTAAAAGTCTGACTTTTAGGAGGGAAGGTCGGCGTGTGTCACGCTGTGGTGAAAGTGGGACACCGCGAGGCGCGCCGCGCACGGCTGAGCGAGGGGCGCGCACGGGTGAGACGGTGCGAGACGGACATGGTGGAAATGGCGGATATCGCGGACGCGAGCGCTCAAGGCGGTGCCGGCATACGGACGTTTCCCTTCCCGGCCGATCTGAGCGTCCTCGGCGTCGGCATGCAGGTGGGCCGGATGGGCGCCGGCCGCACCTGGCACGCCACCGACGCACCGCTGGAGCGGGTGCACCGCATCGACTTCCACGTCGTGATGCTCTTCACCGGGGGACCCGTACGGCACATGATCGACTTCGCCGAGTACCAGGCGAACTCCGGCGACCTGCTGTGGATCCGCCCCGGCCAGGTGCACCGCTTCTCCGGGACCGACGACTACCGCGGCACCGTCCTGACCATGCAGCCGGGCTTCCTGCCCCGCGCCACGGTCGAGGCGACCGGCCTCTACCGCTACGACCTGCCGCCCCTGCTCCACCCCGGCCGGGCCCAGCTGCCCGCCCTGCGCTCGGCGCTGGCCCAGCTGCAACGCGAGTACGAGGACACCACGACCCTGCCGCTCAGCCTGCACACCGCGGTGCTGCGGCACTCACTGACGGCGTTCCTGCTGCGCCTCGCCCATCTCGCGGCGAGCTCGGCGGAGGCGGCACGCCACCAGGGCGACACGACGTTCACCCTCTTCCGGGACGCGGTGGAGCGGGGGTTCGCCACCAACCACAGCGTCAGCGCGTACGCCGACCAGCTCGGGTACTCACGCCGGACCCTGGTCCGTGCCGTCCGTGCCGCGACCGGTGAGACGCCCAAGGGGTTCATCGACAAGCGGGTGATCCTGGAGGCGAAACGACTGCTGGCCCACACGGACATGCCGATCGGGCGAGTGGGCGCGGCGGTGGGCTTTCCGGACGCCGCGAACTTCTCGAAGTTCTTCCACCAGCACACGGAGACGACGCCGGCGGGGTTCCGGGCGGAGCTTCGTTGACGGGCCGCGGTAGGTGGTGCCGGGCCGGGTTGTCCGGCGTGTGCGGGTGCGTCGTGGCTGGTCGCGCGGTTCCCCGTGCCCCTAGGGAGTTGGTGGGCGGGTTTCGTACATCCGTGCCGCCACGATCAGTCCCGAAGCTGCCGTCAGTGCCGCCACCGTCCAGATCGCCGTCGTCAACCCGTACGCGTCGGCCAGCACCCCCGCCAGCAGGGCCCCCACCGCGAAGCCCCCGTCGCGCCACAGCCGGTACACGCCGACCGCGCGGGCCCGCCAGGCCGGGTGGGCCACATCGCCGATGACCGCCAGCAGTGTCGGGTAGACCAGTGCCGTGCCAAGACCGAGAAGGACCTGCGCGGCGGCCCATACCGCGAACGTCGTCCCGTCGGCCACCAGCCCGATCGCGGCCGCCTGGAGCAACATCCCCGCCGTGATGAGACGTTTGCGGCCGATGTGGTCCGACCACCACCCCGTGACCAGTTGTCCCGCTCCCCACACCGCCGGATAGAGGGCCGCCAGGACGCCGATCTGTGCCACCGGCAGACCGTGCGCGGCGAACAGCAGGGGGAAGACGCCCCATGCGAGGGCGTCGTTGAGGTTGTTGACCATGCCCGCCTGGCTCGCCGCCGACAGGGCCCGGTCGCCGAAGCCGGTCCGGCGGACGATCTGCCCGGTCGTCAGCTCCCGTTCCGTCGCCGCCTGTACGGGATGCAGCGCGGCCTCGGCGCGGGCGTGCTCGCGCGTCTCGCGGACGGCGAACACCGACAGGCCGAGGGCCAGCACGAGATACGCGGCGCCCAGCAGGAACGGCTCGGGGCGCAGCCCGGCGCGCTCGGCGATCGCGCCCGTCGCCATCGCGGTCGCGGCCACCGCGCCGTACCCGGCGGCCTCGTTGAGGCCCATCGCCAGGCCGCGCCGCTCCGGACCGGCCAGGTCGATCTTCATGATGACCGTCGTGGACCAGGTCAGCCCCTGGTTGACGCCGAGCAGGACGTTCGCGGCGACGATCCAGCCCCACGACGGCCCCCACGCGAGCATCGCGGGCACGGGCAGCGCGATCAGCCATCCGGCGACCAGCACCGGCTTGCGGCCGTACCGGTCGGAGAGGGTGCCCGCGACGAAGTTGGTCACCGCCTTCGTCGAGCCGAAGGCCAGGATGTAGGTGAGGGCGGCGGTGTAGGCCGACAGGTGGAAGACGTCGTCGGCAAGCAGCGGCAGTACGGTGCGCTCCTGGCCGAGCATGCCGCCGACCAGGGCGTTGACGAGGACGAGCAGGCTGAACTGGGCCAGGTTGGCGCGCAGCCCGAGCCGTACGGCCCGGGCCTCGGTGTGCGTCGTCACGCGCCCTCCCGGAGCGGGCGCCCGGTGGCCGCGGCCCAGTCGTCGGGGCCGCCTGTGAGGACGGCGACGTCACGCCGGCCGCTCCGCTGAAGGACACTCGCCCCGGTCATCGCACGCTCCCCGTGGGCGCAGTGCACCACGGTGCTCTCCGGTGCCTCGTCCGTGCGGCCGGGGAGGTCGCCGAGTTCGATGCCGAGCGCGCCGGGGATGTGCCCGGCGTCCCATTCGGACCGCTGGCGCACGTCGAGGACCGCACGGTCGTCGATGCGGCCGGGCGGCACGAGCCCGACGGTCTCCCGCTCGCCGCCGTCGGCCGTCCAGACGTCCATGGTCAGCCGGCCGCACAGCCGCTCGTAACCGATCTTCAGGGCCTGGCCGGTGAGTTCGGCGAGATCCTGGCCGGGAGCCGTGACGAAGACGAGCGGCGTGTCCTCGGGCAGCAGCCAGCCGAGCCAGGTGGCGAACTGGTCGCGCAGATGGACGGAGAGCGCGCCCGGTATGTGCCCGGTGGCGAAGTCCCGCACCGAGCGTACGTCGACGACCTGCGCGCCCTCGCCCAGCAGTCGGCGTACCTCGGCCGGGGACAGCTCGGGCAGCGACGGCGTGCCGTCGAGGACCGCGGGGCCGCGCCGGTTGGCCTCCGCCAGACGGTCGAAGTAGGCGGGGTAGGACCCGAGGCCGTCCAGCAGCAGCCGTACGAAGGTGTCCTCGTCCGGCGCGGACAGCAGCGCGTTGGTCTGCTTCTCGGCACCGATGGTGGTCGTGCGCTCGGCGCCCGGCGGGGCGGAGCAGAAGGAGCCGGCGCCGTGCGTGGGCCACACCGGCGTCGGGTCGGGGAGCCGGGCCAGGCGGCGCAGGGAGCGGTACTGAGCACGCGTCAGCTCCTGAGCGCGGTCGGCGCCGAGCAGGTCGGTGCGGGCGGCCGAGCCCACGATCAGCGAGCCGCCGGTGAAGACCCCGAGCTCCCGTGTCCCGTCCAGGAGCAGGAAGGACAGGTGCTCGTCCGTGTGACCCGGCGTGGCCAGCGCGCGCAGGGTCAGCCCGCCCAGGTCCACCTCGTCCCCGTCGGACAGGGCCCGGTGCGCGAAGGCGCGGAGCCCGGCGGCGGAGGCCAGCACCGTGGCCCCGTCGTCGGCAGCGAGCTGGAGCGCGCCGGTGAGGAAGTCGGCGTGCAGATGGGTGTCCGCAGCGAAGGCCACCGTGAGCCCGCGCCGCCCGGCCTCGCCGCGCAGGGCGCGCAGATCGCGGGTCGCGTCCACGGCCAGGGCACGGCCGTCGCCCAGGTCGACGAGGTAGGCGCTGTTGCCGAGACCGCTGTCGACCAGCGGAATCAGATGATCGTCGGCGAAGCCCATCAGATCCTCCAGATGCCACGTTACGGGCCGGGTGGTCCCCACGCCCACCCTTCATTTACAATATTCCATGGATTTATGGAGGATGCCATGGGAGACGCAGTCCGCAAAGCCGCTCTGTACGACGCCTTCGCCCGCACCGGCAAGGCGCTGAGCAGTGGAAAACGCCTGGAACTGCTCGATCTGCTGGCGCAGGGCGAGCGCACCGTCGACGCCCTCGCCAAGGCCGCGGGCCTGAATCTGACGACCGCCTCGGCCCACCTCCAGACCCTCAGACAGGCCGGCCTGGTCGCCACCCGCCGTGACGGCGTGCGCATCCACTACCGTCTGGCCGGCGACGACGTCGCCGCCCTGTACGCCCTGCTCCGCCAGGTCGCCCGGACCCATCAGCCGGCCGTCGAACCCGCCCGCGCCGCCTACCTGGGAGCCGACGACACCAGGGCCGTCGACCGCGAGGAACTCCTCGCCCGCGCCGCGGCCGGCGTGATCGTCGTCCTGGACGTACGCCCGGCCGAGGAGTACGCGGCCGGGCACATCCCGGGCGCGCTGTCCATCCCCGTCGACCAACTCGCCGACCGCATCGCCGAGTTGCCCGCGCGCGCCGAGGTGGTCGCCTACTGCCGGGGCGCCTACTGCGTGCTGGCCCATGACGCCGTACGCCTCCTGCGTGAGCGCGGCCGCAGCGCCGTACGCCTCACGGACGGGATGCTGGAGTGGCGGCTCGCGGAACTCCCGGTCGAGACTGCGGCGTGAACCGGCGGGTTCCCTTGACAGGCGGACCCCATGTGCCTACGAAACCTCCATGACCGCCCACAAAGAAGACAAAGAAGACCCCACGTCCGCGCCTCCGCAGGATCAGGACGGCACGGCGACCCAAGCCTCCGTGACCCTTCTGGAACGCCTCGCCGAGCGGCTCGGCGGCCGCGCTTCGGTCGCCGCCGTCTACGGCGACCCCGTCACCGCCCACGGCATCACCGTCATCCCGGTCGCCAAGGTCGCCTACGGCTTCGGCGGCGGCACGGGACGCACGGTCGAGGGCGCCAAGGCCGGGGACGGCGGTGGCGGCGGAGGAGGCGTCGAGGTCAGGCCCCTCGGCTACATCGAGATCCGCGACGGCGTGACCGCTTACCGGCCCGTCCGGGACCCCTGGAAGGACGTCGTGCTCCCCCTGGCCGCCGTCGCTCTGGCCCTCACCCTCCCGAGGGCGGTCCGCGAGCTGCGGCGCCGCCGCTGAGACACATCGGTGCCCCGCGCCCCGCGCCCCGAGGGACGCGGGGCCGTATCGGATGTGCGGCTCCGCCGAGTGCGCGCGACCAGCCCGACAGACCCGCGGACGACGACGGCCTGCCGCGGCTCGACGCGCGCAGCGCTCAGCGGCCGAAGGTGAACCAGTTCACGTTCACGAAGTCCGCCGGCTGACCGCTGGTGAAGGTCAGATAGACGTCGTGCGTGCCGGTCACCCCGGTGATGTTCGCCGGGACCGTCCGCCACGACTGCCAGCCGCCCGTGTTGCCCACCGCGAAACTGCCGACGGGCGCGTTGCCGCGGCTGTCCAGGCGCACCTCGACCAGCCCGCTGACGCCGCTCGCCGCGCCGCTCGCCACCCGGCCGACGAACTGGCCGGCCGCCGAGGAACCGAAGTCGACACCCCGGTACAGCGCCCAGTCGCCGTTCGCGAGGGAGGCGATGTTCTGCCCGCCGCCCGAGTCGGACGTGGCCTCGGTGCCCACGCCGCCCTGGTTGTCGTAGGACTCGGCCTGGATGGCGCTGTAGGCGTCACGGCTGCCCGTCGGCGGCGGTGTGGTGCCGCTCCCGCTGGACAGCACCTGGACGTAGTCGACGACCATGGAGTGGCCCGGCTGCGTGCCGCTGTCCGGGCCGCCGCCGAAGGCGTCCGGGAAGCCGCCGCCCATCGCCACGTTGAGGATGACGAAGAAGCCGTGGTTCGTCGCGTTCGTCCATGTCGTCGCGTCGACCTGGTTGGCCCGTACGGTGTGGAAGTTGACGCCGTCGAGAGAGAAGCGGATCTCCTCGACGCCGGTGGAGCGGTCCCACTCCATCCGGTAGGTGTGGAAGCCGGCCTGGCAGGTCGTCCCCGAGCAGGTGGTGTTGCCGCCGATGCCGCTGGTCTCGTTGCAGGGGCCGCCCGGCGAGGTGCCGCAGTGCATGGTGGCGAACACCGTGTTCATCCCCTGGGTGTTCTCCATGATGTCCAGCTCGCCGACGGCGGGCCAGTTCCAGTAGTTGCCGCGGTACGGCCCGCCCAGCATCCAGAACGCCGGCCAGTAGCCCTTGGCCGCAGCTCCGGTCACGTTCGGCACCTGGATACGGGACTCGACGCGGAGCTTGCCGCCGGCCGGGGGCTGGAAGTCGGTGCGGTTGGTCTCGATACGCCCGGAGGTCCAGTTGCCGGACGCGTCCCGGCGGGGCGTGATGCGCAGATTGCCGTTGCCGTCGAGCGCGACGTTGTTCGTGCTGTTCGTCATCGTCTCGATCTCGCCGGTGCCCCAGTTCGCGGGGCCGCCGGGATAGCCCTTGCCGGTCGCGTACTGCCAGTTGGAGGTGTTCACGCCGGAGCCCGCGGCGCCTTCGAAGTCGTCCAGGAAGACCTGTGTCCAGCCCGATGGGGGCGTCGGCGCGGACGCCTCGGCCGACGGGACGGCGACAGTGGTCGCGGCCGCCACCAGGCCGAGCGTGCCGAGCACGGCCAGCCACGCGCGTCTTGGGGAGCGGGGTCTGCGGTGTATGCCGGAGGGGTCGCTCATGGGGGTGCTGCCTCTCGGTGTACGGAAGTGGGAGAGCGGGATGCCTTCGAGGGCGCTCAGGGGGATTGAGAGCGCTCTCAGAGTGCCGTCAATGTGCTCCCCGGTGCACTGGTCGTCAAGAGATGAAGCAGAGAAATCCCCTGCACCACAGGGAAGTTCACTCCGTGAAGGCGGTCGGATCCGGGAGCTAGTGTGAGGTTCATGGAACTTGCCTTCACCGGCCCGGTGTTCGAATGGCGTGGACCGGCGCCGTACTACTTCGTCCGGATTCCCGACGAGGAGTCCGCCGACATCCGCGACGTGGCCGCGATGGCCACCTACGGCTGGGGCGTGATCCCCGTCGAGGCCCGGGTCGGCGAGATCGTCTTCGAGACGTCCCTGTTTCCCAAGGACGGCGGCTACCTGCTGCCGCTGAAGAACGCGGTGCGGGGGCCGCAGGGGCTCGGGGCCGGCGACGAGGTGACCGTGAAGATGACGGTGCGCCTGTAGGCACCGGCACCTGCAGGAGGTGCCGGTGCCCGGTCGCTCGGCGTCAGGCCTTCGTCGTCACGGAGGGCGCGGGCGCCGGGGCCTGCTCGCGCAGCCCGAACCGGTCGTGCGCCCGGCGCAGGGGCTTCGGCGCCCACCAGGCACGCCGGCCGAGCAGCGCCATCGTCGCCGGGACCAGCAGCATCCGTACGACCGTCGCGTCGATCAGCACCGCGAGGGTCAGGCCCAGGCCGATCTGGAGGATGGGTGCGAAGCCGCCGGTCATGAAGGCGCCGAACACCACCGCGAGGAGCAGCGCCGCGCAGGTGACCACGCGGCCGGAGCGGCGCAGACCGGTGACCACGGCCTCCCGGTCGTCGCCGGTGAGCTGCCGCGCCTCGCGCATCCGGGCCAGGATGAACAGCTCGTAGTCCATGGCCAGACCGAACGCGATCGCCACGATCAGCGGCGGCGCGGTCAGGCTCAGCGCGCCCAGGCCCTCGCTGCCCAGCAGGCCCGCCAGGTGCCCGTCCTGGAAGACCCACACCACCACGCCGAGCGCGGCGCCCAGGCTGAGCAGGGTGGTCAGGATGGTGCGCAGCGGGATCAGCAGCGAACCGGTGAAGGCGAAGAGCAGGGCGAAGATGCCGGCCAGGACGGTGACCGCGGCCCAGGGTGCCCGGTCCGCGAGCATCTCCCGGAAGTCCACCAGCCGGGCGGCCGGTCCGGTGACCTCGACCGGCTCGCCGCCGCGCACGTCCCGGATCCGCTCGACCAGGGCGGTGGCCTCCGGGCCGTCGACGCTGCCCGGTGGCCGGACGCGCAGGACCGTCGCCCCGCCCGGCAGTTCGCGGGACTCGGTCGCCGGCGACAGCGCCCGGATCCGGTCCCCGGTGTCCGCGTCCGCGCCCGGCCTCAGCACGACCGTGATCGGCGAGACGCCGGTGCCCGGCGGGAAGTGCTCGTCGACGGTGTCGTACAGCTGCCGTGCCTCGGTGCTCGCGGGGAGCTGCTCGGCGTCGCCGAGGTTGATCGTCATGCCGGTGACGGGCAGCGCCAGAACCAGCAGGACCGGTACGACGGTGGCCACCACGGCGACCCGGCGGCGGGCCGAGAAGCGGGCCAGGCGCGCGAACACGCGGCCCTCCTCGCCCTCCGGCCGGACCTTCGCCGGAGGGATCTTCCCGCCGAACCTCGCGAGCAGCGCCGGCAGCAGGGTGAGCGCGGCCAGCATGTCGACCACGACCACGGCGGCCACGGCCAGCCCCATGCTGCGCAGGAACACGCTCGGGAACACCAGCAGCCCGGTCAGGCTGACCGCGACCGTGAGCCCGGAGAACAGCACGGTACGGCCGGCCGCCGCGACCGTACGTTCCACCGCCCGGCCCACGTCCTCGGTGTTCCGGCGCTCCTCGCGGAAGCGGACCACCATCAACAGGGCGTAGTCCACGGCGAGTCCGAGTCCCAGCATGGTGGTCACCTGGATCGCGTACACGGAGATGTCGGTGACCTCGCTGAACAGGAACAGCGCGAGGAACGCGCCCGCGATCCCGCTGACCGCGATCACCAGCGGCAGCGCCGCCGCGCGCAGCCCGCCGAACACGACCAGCAGCAGGGCGAGTACGACCGGCAGGGAGATCAACTCCGCGTTCCGTACGTCCTCCTGGGCCCGCTCACCGATCTGCGTGCCCAGCAACGGGCCGCCGCTGACGTGCACTTCGGGCGCGTCGATCTGCCGGATCCGCTCGGCGGCCGCGTCGACGGCGTCCTCCTCGGCGGTGTCGTCGAGGCCGCCTTCGAGGGTGACGGGGATGATCAGCGCCCGCCCGTCCTCCGCGGTCAGGCCACGGGTGGCGTACGGGTCGGGCACGGCGGCCACCCCGTCGAGGGACCGCACGTCGGCGACGGCGCGCTCGACCTCCTCCCGCAGCGCGGGGTCGGCCACGGCAGTGCCCTCGACGACGCCGGTGATCGACTCCCCGGCGGGGTCGGCGCGGTCGAGGTACCGCGCGGCGGCCTCGGACTCGGTGCCCGGGATGTCGGCCACGTTGTCGGAGAGGCGGCCGAAGACGCCCGTCCCGAGGCCGAAGCCGAGCAGCAGGAAGAGCACCCACAGGGCGATGACGGTGAGCGGGCGGCGGGTCGCCGCCCGGGCGAGCGTGGTGAGCACGGTCCCTCCCGGCAGGACGGTCGGTTGCCAACGCCCTCAGGCTCACGCCGCGGGGGTGGTCACCGGATCGCCGGTGGGAGCGGTTTGCGGGCCTCCGTCGCACGGGGGAGGAGTTCCCGCAACTCCCTCGCTAGGGGGATCCCGGGGTCACGAGCCCCGTCTCGTAGGCGCAGATCACCGCCTGCACCCGGTCCCTCAGAGCGAGCTTGCCCAGCACATTGCTGACATGGGTCTTCACCGTGTGCTCGCTGACGAACAGGGTCGTGGCGATCTCGGAGTTGGACAGCCCGCGCGCCAGCAGCCGCAGGGTCTCCACCTCGCGCGCCGTCAGGACGTCCAGGCGCTGCGGGGTGGCCTCGGCGGCGGCCTCCTCGCGGCGGCGCCGCACGATGTCGGCGACCAGCCGCCGCGTCACCGTCGGCGCGAGCAGCGAGTCCCCGGCCGCGACGACCCGTACGGCGTGCACGAGGTCGTCGCGCCGCACGTCCTTCAGCAGGAAGCCGCTGGCACCCGCGCACAGCGCCTCGTACACGTACTCGTCCAGGTCGAACGTGGTCAGCATGACCACCTTGCAGCTGGACTGCCCGCACACCCGCCGGGCCGCCTCCAGGCCGTCCATGACCGGCATCCGGATGTCCAGGAGCAGCACGTCGGGCGTGTGCCGCTGCACCGCGGCGACCGCGTCGGCGCCGTCGCCGGCCTCCGCGACCACCTCGATGTCGGCCTGTGCCTGAAGGATCATGCTGAACCCGGCCCGCACCAGCTCCTGGTCGTCGGCGACCACCACCCGGATGCTCATCCCAGGGCCGCCTCCCGGTCGACGGCCGCGGGCAGCCGTACGACCACCCGGAAACCGCCCTCCGGTCCGCGCCCGGCCCGTGCGCTGCCTCCGCAGGCGGCGGCCCGCTCCCGGATGCCGATCAGACCGTGGCCGCCGAGACCGGAGCCCGGTCCCTGTCCGTCGTCCGTGACCGTCAGTGTCAACTCGTGCTCCGTCCAGTCGAGTTCGACGGTAGCGGAGGTGGCCCGCGCGTGCTTCACGGTGTTGGTGAGGGCCTCCTGGACCACACGGAAAGCGGCGACCTCGGTGTCCGGGGGCAGCGGACGGGGCGTGCCGGAGCCGCTCAGCTCGACCCGCAGTCCGGTGGATCCGGCGACCTGGCGGACCAGGCCGGGCAACTCGGCCACGCCCGGCTGCGGCAGCCGCCACGCACCGCCGTCGCCCCGCGGCTCCTTGAGCACGCCGAGGATCCGCCGCAGTTGCGCCATCGCGTCCCGTCCGGCCCCCGCGATCGCGTCGAACGCGGCCTCGGCACGCGCCGGATCGCTGCGCACCACCACCGGTCCGGCCTCGGCCTGCACCACCATCAGGCTCACCGCGTGCGCGAGGACGTCGTGCATGTCCCGGGCGATCCGGGACCGCTCCTGCGTGATGGCCCGCGCGGTGTCGGCGGCCCGCTCCCGCTCCAGTCGCCGGGCCCGGTCCTCCAGTTCGGCGGTGTACGCCCGCTGCACCCGGGCGAGCACACCGAAGCCGTAGGCGCACACCACGCTCAGCAGGTGGAAGGCGTACTCGAAGGGCTGGGGCTCCTCCTTGTGCATCATCGTCAGCGAGACCCCGACGAGCCAGCCGGCCAGCATCACGCGCCGCTGCCACGGCCTGCCCAGGGCGGCCATCGTGTAGAGCACGACCATGCCGCCGTACATCACGTCCGGCGGCGGCGCGTGATAGACGGCCTGCACGGGGGTGGCCACGGACACGGCGCACGCCGTCACGAACGGCGCGCGGCGCCGCCACACCAGCGGCACCGCGGTCGCGGCGCCGATCAGCCAACCCTGCCAGGTCAGCCGGTCGTCCCCCTCGTCGGGAAAGATCCACTGCAAGGAGACGGCGAACAGTACGAGTGCGGCGAGTGCCGAGTCGACGACGTACGGGTTGGCGGTGCGCAGACGCTCGGCGACGGGGGAGATCCAGGAACGAGCGGACACGGGCGGCTCCTCGGGGCAAGGGCACTTTCAGTATCGCGAGGTCACTCGGGGCTCGTCCTCACCGGTGAGAGGGATATCGGCGGGGCGCGTGGCGTGGGGGCGTGGCGGGGCGTCGGGCGTCTGCGGGTTCGTTGTGGCTGGTCGCGCAGTTCCCCGCGCCCCTTCGCGGCGCCGCTGAGCCGCACACCGATATGGCCCGCGCCCCTCGGGTGCGGTTCGGCAACGCCCTCAAGGGGCGCGGGGAACTGCGCGTACGGCCACGACGGCGCCGCAGACGCCCGACGACCCGGCGTCGGCCCCCTAGGTCCCCTTCTCCGGCCGCCACCCCAACCCCCGCGATATCCCCCGCGCCGCCAGCCGCACCGCCGGTGCCAGGACCGGGACCTGGGCGTCCGTCTGGGGGACCACCACCGACACGGCGGCGACGACCGCGCCGCCCGGCCCCCGTACGGGCGCCGCCACGGACAGCGCGTCGTCGGTGACCTGGCGGCTGCTCACCGCAACGCCCGTGCGGCGCACCTCGGCCAGCATGCGGCGCAGCCGGGCCGGATCGGTGACGGTGTACGGCGTGAAGGCGGCCAGTGGCCCGCCGCAGTAGCCCTCCTGGTAGTCGGTGTCGCTGTGCGCGAGCAGGGCCAGCCCCACCCCCGTGGCGTGCAGCGGCCAGCGCGCCCCGACGCGGATGTGCACCCCGACCGCCGACCGTCCCGACAGCCACTCGATGTAGACGACCTCGGGCCCGTCCCGGACCGCCAACTGCACGTTCTCGTGCGTGGCCTCGTACAGGTCCTCCAGATACGGCAGGGCGACCTGCCGCAGGGCCGGCCCGCGCGGCGCGAGTGCCGCGAGCTCCCACAGCCGCAGCCCGACGTGATAGAGCCCGGCGTCGTCCCGCTCCAGCGCGCCCCACTCGGTGAGCGCGGCCACCAGCCGGTGCGCGGTGCTCAGGCTCAGCCCGGCCCGCCGGCTGATGTCGGTCAGACTCAGCGCCGGATGCTCCAGGTCGAAGGACCCGAGCACGGACAGCAACCGGTCGGGCGCCGAACGCGCGCTGTCCGGCGCGGATGCCACGCCGTCACCCGAGCCCGGACTCGGCGACTCTCTGGAGCAGCGCGTGCAACCGCTCGCGCTCGCCCTCGTCCAGCGGCCCGACCAGTTCGTCGGTGACGCGCTGCCCGGCCTCGTCGGTGTCCCGGAGGAACGCCCGGCCCCCCTCGGTCAGCACGATGATCCGGCTGCGCCGGTCGTCGGGGGCGGGGCGCCGCTCGGCGAAGCCCAGCTTCTCCAGGTCGTCGACCAGGCCGACGATCGCGCTCGGGTCGTAGCCGAGCGACGCGCTCAGCTCGCGCTGGAGCGCGCCCGGGGTGGTGGCGAGGAAGCGCAGCACCGCGTAGTGCCGCAGCCGCAGGCCCGACTCCTGGAGGAAGGAGTTGAACAGCTGACCGGAGCGCAGGCCGAGGCGGTACAGCAGATAGCCCGTGTCCGCGTGCAGTCCGCGCATCCACGGCTCGTCGGCGTCGATCGGTGCGGGGTTCGTGGTCTGCCGGCTGGCGATGGCGGGCTCCCTGGTCGAGGCCCCGGAAGGGGCGTGCGGACGTACGCACACAGCATGACGCAAGGACGAGTCCGCAACAACTATTGACGTCAACAACTATTGTTCTTACCTTCGATCTCGCGGTCGCACCTTTCCTCGCCCTGCAGCCGCACCTCTCCTCGAAGGGACCCCGCCCGTGCCCAGCATCGATCTCACCGGCAAGGCCGCCGTCGTCACCGGCAGCGGCCGGGGCCTCGGCCTCGCCTACGCCCACGCCCTGGCCGCCCACGGCGCCCTCGTGGTCGTCAACGACGTCGACGAGGCCGTGGCCGAGGCGGCCGTGAAGTCCATCCGCGAGGCCGGCGGCACGGCCGTCGCCGAGGTCGTCCCGGTCGGCACGACCGAGGCCGCGGACCGCCTGGTCGGCCGCGCGGTCGAGGAGTTCGGGCGCCTCGACGTCCTGGTCACCAACGCGGGCATCCTGCGCGACAGGGTCCTGTGGAAGATGACCGACGAAGACTTCGACGCCGTGATCACCACCCACCTCAAGGGCACCTTCACCTGCGCCCGCGCCGCAGCGGTCCGCATGCGCGAGCAGGGCGAGGGCGGCACCCTGATCCTGGTCGGCTCCCCGGCGGGCCAGCGCGGCAACTTCGGGCAGACGAACTACGCCGCCGCCAAGGCCGGCATCGCCGCCTTCGCCCGCACCTGGTCGATGGAGCTGGGCCGCGCGGGCATCACCGTCAACGCGATCGTGCCGGTCGCCGCGACCGCGATGACCGAGACCATCCCCGGCTTCGCCCCGTACGTCGAGGCGATGCGCGGCGGCGCGCCGCTCCCGGACTTCCTGCGCAAGGGCGAGGGCTTCGGCACCCCCGAGGACTGCGCCGCCGTCGTCCCCTTCCTGGCCTCCGAGGCGGCCCGCGGCATCACCGGCCAGGCCATCGGCATCGGCGGGGACAAGGTGGCACTCTGGTCGCATCCGCAGGAGATCGCGGCGGCGTACGCGGACGGCGGCTGGACCCCCGACACCCTGGCCGACGTCTGGCCCACCTCGGTCGGCGCCGAACTCCAGTCGGTCGGCATTCCGGCGCCCGAGTTCCCGGAGGCGTGATGGACCTGGACCAGCTGGTCGCGATCGACGTCCACACCCACGCGGAAGTCTCCTCCAAGGGCCACTCCTCCCTGGACGACGACCTCCACGACGCCTCCTCCGCCTACTTCAAGGTCGAGGGCAAGCGGAAACCGACCCTGGAGGAGACGGCCGCCTACTACCGCGAGCGGAACATGGCCGCAGTGATCTTCACGGTCGACGCCGAGTCGGCGACGGGCACGCCACCCGTCCCGAACGAGGAGGTCGCCGAGGCGGCCGCGGCCAACGCCGACGTGCTGATCCCCTTCGCGTCGATCGACCCGTTCCGGGGGAAGGCGGGCGTGCGGCAGGCCCGGCGCCTGGTCGAGGAGTACGGGGTGCGGGGCTTCAAGTTCCACCCCAGCATCCAGGGCTTCTTCCCCGACGACCGCTCGGTGGCGTACGACCTCTACGAGGTGATCGAGGAGACGGGCACCATCGCCCTGTTCCACACGGGCCAGACGGGCATCGGCGCCGGAGTCCCCGGCGGAGGCGGGATCAGGCTGAAGTACTCGAACCCGCTCCACGTGGACGACGTGGCGGCCGACTTCCCGCACCTGAAGATCATCCTGGCGCACCCGTCCTTCCCCTGGCAGGACGAAGCCCTCGCGGTGGCGACGCACAAGCCCGGCGTGCACATCGACCTGTCCGGCTGGTCGCCGAAGTACTTCCCGCCGCAACTGGTGCAGTACGCCAACACATTGCTGAAGGACAAGGTCCTCTTCGGCTCCGACTTCCCCGTCCTCACCCCCGACCGCTGGCTCGCCGACTTCGCCAAGCTGTCGATCAAGGACGAGGTCAGGCCGAGGGTCCTCAAGGACAACGCCGCCCGGCTGCTCGGGCTGACGAAACCGTAAGGGGCGTGACATGCGCAACGAGGGACTGGGGTCGTGGCCCGCACGCCGGGCCCGCAAGACACCCCACCGCACCGCCCTGATCCACGGCGGGACACCGACGTCGTACGCCGCCCTGTACGAGCGCACCACCCGACTGGCCCATGCCCTGCGGGAGCGCGGTGTCCGCCGCGGCGACCGCGTCGCGTACCTGGGCCCGAACCACCCGTCCTACCTGGAGACCCTCTTCGCCGCCGGCACGCTCGGCGCGGTCTTCGTCCCCCTCAACACCCGCCTGGCCGGCCCCGAGATCGCCTACCAACTGGCCGACTCCGGGGCCAAGGCCCTGCTCCACGGCCCGTCACACGCCGGGCTGGTCGCGGGCCTCCCCGGCCACACCGACGTCCGCACCTACCTCGAAACGGGCCCGGACTACGAGGAGGTCCTCGCCTCGTCCTCGGACGAGCCGATCGACGCCCCCGTCACGCCCGACGACACCTGCATCATCATGTACACCTCGGGGACGACCGGCCGCCCCAAGGGCGCCATGCTCACCCACGGCAACATCACCTGGAACGCCCTCAACGTCCTCGTCGACACCGACCTCATCGCCGACGAACGCGCCTTGGTCTCGGCTCCGTTGTTCCACACGGCGGGCCTGAACATGCTGACCCTGCCGGTCCTCCTCAAGGGCGGCACCTGCGTCCTCGTAGCGGCCTTCGACCCGGACGCGACCTTCGACCTGATCGCCCGTCACCGCATCACCTTCATGTTCGGCGTCCCGACGATGTTCGACCAGCTGTCCCGCCACCCCCGCTGGCCGGCCGCGGACCTGTCGTCCCTGCGCATCCTGACCTGCGGCGGCTCCCCGGTCCCGACACCGCTCATCGCCGCCTACCAGGAACGCGGCCTGACCTTCCTCCAGGGCTACGGCATGACGGAGGCCGCACCCGGGACGCTGTTCCTGGACGCCGAACACGCGATCACCAAGGCGGGCTCGGCGGGCGTACCGCACTTCTTCAGCGACGTACGGGTGGTACGGCCCGACCTGACCCCGGTCGATACCGACGAGCCCGGCGAGATCGTGGTCCGCGGCCCGCACGTCATGCCCGGCTACTGGGGCCTGCCCGACGAGACCGCCGCGTCCTTCGCCGACGGCTGGTTCCGCAGCGGGGACGCGGCGCGCGTCGACGAGGACGGCTACGTCTTCGTCGTCGACCGCATCAAGGACATGATCATCTCGGGCGGCGAGAACATCTACCCCGCCGAGATCGAGGACGTCCTGCTCACCCACCCCGACATCGCCGAATGCGCGGTCATCGGCGTGGCCGACGACAAGTGGGGCGAGGTCCCTCGCGCGGTGGTCGTCCCGCGCGAGGGCGCGGCCCTGGACCCCGACGAGGTACTCGCCTCGCTGTCCGGCCGCCTGGCGAAGTACAAGATCCCCAAGTCGCTCGTCCTCGCGGACGAACTCCCGCGCACCGCCTCCGGAAAACTCCTCAAGTCCCGCGTCCGTACGCGCTACGGCAACCAGTAAGGAACCTGCCCGCATGACCATCACCGTCAACGGCCTCGACGAACTGAAGAAGCTGTCCGGCACCGACCTCGGCACCAGCGGCTGGATCGAGATCACCCAGTCCCGAATCGACACGTTCGCCGACGCGACGGACGACCACCAGTGGATCCACGTGGACCCGGAGCGAGCGACCGAGGGCCCCTTCGGCACCCCCATCGCCCACGGCTATCTGACCCTGTCGCTCTTCATCCCTCTGTTCACGGAGCTGCTGGATGTGCAGGGGGTGACCACAAAGGTCAACTACGGCTTGAACAAGGTGCGTTTCCCGTCGCCGGTGAAGGTCGGGTCGCGGATACGGCTGGTCGGGCGGCTGGGGGAGGTCGAGGAGGTGCCGGGCGGGGTGCAGATCGCCGTGGAGGGCACCATCGAGATCGAGGGCGCAGCGAAGCCGGCGGCAGTCCTGCAGAGCCTGTCGCGGTTCTACGTCTGAACGGTTGCCGTGGCTGTGGACTGCGCCCGGAATCCCGGCGTTCGCGGGAAACGGCCCCGCTTCGTCCTCTCCCCGGCCGTCCAGCGCTCGGGCGCGGGCCCGTCAGGTGCGCGACGGACTCGGCAGCAGCAACTCGGGCGGCTCGCCGGCTCCGCCGCGCCGGCTGCCGGTGTTCGGCAACGCCGACGAGCCCGGAGAGGAGAGCAAGGTCCGCACACGGTGAGTGTCCGCAAGGGCAGGCGAATCCACCGTGACCTGGAGCCGCCGGCCGTGTGACCGGCGCTGCGCGAAGACGGAGGCGCGGCGCCCAGGCATGATCGCCGCGCCCGTCACTCAGCCGCCGACCTGCTTGTACGAGTACACAGCGGTGACCACAGCGCACACCCCCGGCGGGATCATCTCCACCCGCATCACCCCGCTGTTCGCGTCGTAATCGATGCCCTCCGTCTCGAACGCCCCCTTGCACACGCTCCGTCGCGGCAGGGCGAAGAGGGACTTCACCGCGCCGGTGATCGGCCGGCCGTCCAGCTTGTGGGGGAGGTCCACCTGGAGGAGGGGGTGGGGTTCGGGGAAGAGGGTGGTGGTGGCGTCGTTCGACGCGCACAGCAGGCGGGTGTCGGTGACGAAGTCGCAGCCCTGGATGTCTCGTACCGGCTTGTCCAGGGTGATCTGCCAGGCCTCCTTCAGGTCGCCGCCGGCCTGCGGGGTGGACGGGTTGAGGAGTGGGGCGGGGAAGACCTGGAGGCGTCGTTGGTCGCCCCACTCGCCCGAGACCAGCCACTGGCCGTCGGGTGAGATCGTGGCGAAGGAGTTGTTGAGCTTCTCGCCCGGGTTGAGCTGGTGGACGTACTCGTAGCGCTTCCCGGACGGGGTCGTCACCGCGAACATCTTGGACGTGGCCGTGTCCGGGCCCTGGTAGGCGTCGAAGGTGTGGCCGCGGGCGATGTCGGGGTCGCCGATGTGGTTCCAGCCCTTGATGCGCAGGCTCAGCGGGATGTCGGCCAGGCCCCGGTAGAGGAGTGAACCGTCCGCCCGGGTCGCGAGCCCCTGCCCGCCGCCCAGGGTGTCGGTGTACGCCGTACCGGTCTCGGCCCACTGCGGGTCACCGGCCGCGGACGCGGTGCCCGCGCCGAGCGCGAGGGCAACCGATAAGCAAACGGGGGTGACGAGATGACGTCTCATCAGGCTCCTGCCACGTCGACGAATACGGGGTTCGAATAGAACCACGTATCCGTCCACGGGTCACCGTCCCCGGGCGCGTGCGGGATCGGTCCGTGCGGGTCGACCGAGGCGCCGAGGTAGCCGGCGCCGTGGCGGTTGCCGTCGCTGCCGCGCAGGCGGACGTAGAAGGGCTTGTCGCCGGCGGTGAGGGGGATGCGGAGCGTGTAGGTGCCCTTGCGGCCGGACACGTCGGCCGTGGACACCACCTTCGTGTCGGGGGCCTGCCAGGCGTCCCGGTCCGCCACCGGGCCGCGGACCGACCCGCGGATGACGTCGACGTGTGCCAACTCCGGCAGGATTCCCTGCGGGTTGGGGCGGGAGGCCGTCGTCACGGTCACGTTCAGCGTGAGCTTCTCGCCCTTGCGCACGCGCAGTCGGCCGCCCAGCGTGACACCGCGGCCGTGGTCGCAGTCCCGCTCGAGGCGTACGTCGAGGCCGTCCAGCAGGTGTCCGTGGTCCAGCCAGACCCGGCCCGCGCGCAGGCCCGCCATCACCGCGCGGTAGCCGTATCGGGTCACACCGACGTGGGTGCGGCTGAACTGGCCCGGCCAGAAGTCGCTGCCCGGCTGCGGGGTGGTGGTGTTCACCGGGTCGGGGAGCTTGCCGGTGTTGTCGAAGTTCTGGCCAGCCGGCCAGTCGCCGTTCCTCCAGGTGTCGAAGACGATGCGGTGGGCGTCGGAGTTCGTCGTGATCGAGAAGAGGCGGCCTTCCGCGAGCATGGAGTCCCACAGGCCGCCGACCGTCGCGGTCGCCCAGTCGAAGCCGCCGTAGGTGAGGTACGCCTCGGCCGGATAGCCCGGCCAGGACTGCGCCGACGGCTTGTTCTCGTACTCGCCGCGCATCGACGTCGCCCCGCGCCAGCCGGGGATCGCCGCGCCCTGGGCGCCGGGCGCGCCCTCCATGCCGATCATGATCTCGGGAGCCGCGTCCCGCCAGTTGCGCATCTCGTGAGGGGAGTCGATGCCCAGGCGCAGCGGATGGTTGGCCAGGACGAGGACGTCGTCGACACGGCCCGTACGGCGCTGCTCGGCCAGCCACTTGATCGCCTTGACTGCGTGGGCCTCGTTGCGGGCGGTGTCCGCCGCACCCGGGGCGCCCTCGGTGTAGCCGAGCAGCTTGCCGTCGTAGGCGCTCTCGAAGCGGGTGAGCAGGTCGACCTCGTGGCGGCCGGGTGCCGTGAAGACCGTGCAGTGCTCGGCGGCCGGGATGTACCACTCCAGGCCCTGGAAGATCAGCTGGCGCGGGTTCTCGGCACGGGCCCTGAGGATCTCCCGGTGCTCCAGCGCCGCGCCGTACCGGGCGTGCCCGAAGTTGGAGTGCTCGGTGAACACCATCCAGTCCAGGCCGTACCGGGCGCCCGCGGCGGCCAGTTGGGAGAACGTGTACTTGGCGTCGTGGCTGTAGACGCTGTGGACGTGGTGGTCGCCGACGAGGTAGGCGAGGCGGGGGTCGTCGCCCCCGAGGCGGTGGTCCTCGCTCCCGAGGCGCCGGTTGTCGGCCGCCAGTGCCGGGGTCGCCGTGCCCAGGGCGAAGGCGGCGCCGAAGAGGCCCGCGCTGCGCAGGAGTCCGCGCCGGGACACGCCCTGCGGATCGAGATCGGCGGGGGAGACGGACGGGTCGGCCCACGCGGGCAGCTGCTGCTCGGTCATGGTGATCCTCAAAAGGGCGTCAGTGGGTCATGAAGGAGGTGACGGGCAGCGCCCGTTCGACGATCCGGACGTCGCCGAGGCGGCCGTACAGGATCTGGTCGATGTTGCCGCCGTACTCGTAGCCGCCGAGCAGCCAGGGCAGGCCGACCGAGGTGAGGCCGATCGCGGTGGCGTGCGGGTTGCGGGCCACCGGGGAGCCCTGCACGTACATCGTGGTGTGCCGTCCGTCGTTGACGACGGCGACGTGCCACCACCTCTCCCGCGCGGTCTCGTCGCCCCAGTTGGTGGCGATGCCCTCCTGGTTGAGCGGCCGGACCGCCCACTGCGGGCCGGGCCCGTCGGACAGGGAGAGCGTGGCGAGCGGCTCGTCGGGGTCGCCCTCGGTCTTGCCGGCGGCGCCGCCGGTGCCCGTACGGCCGACCAGGCCGGCCCACGCGTTGTGCGAGGCGTCCCAGTCGGCGGGCACCCGGTAGAACGCCTCGACGGTGTAGCCGTCGCGGAAGGTGGCCGCGTTGAGCGGGGCGCCGTCGACCGTGCGCAGATACGCGCCCTTGAGCGGGGACTTGAAGCCGGTGAACTCCAGGCTGCCGTGGCCGGGCTGGTCGGGGTGATGGTCGGCCGACCAGCCGAGCGTGCCGCCGCCGACGGAGACCACGGTGAGGTCGTTGCCGCGGCCGGACAGGTCGCGGACGGTGCCGGAGACGGGGGAGTCGAAGCGCCAGTAGGCGGCCGTGCCCCGGATCAGCATCTTCGACGCGGGGCGCGCCGGGCGGACCGGCACCGGGTCGAAGCCGGAGAAGCGGTCCGCGAAGTCGATGCCGACGGAGAACCGGTCGGCGTCGCCGCTGAGTTCGATCTCCTGCCGCTCCAGTTCGTTGAGTCCCTTCGCGGCGCGGCCCAGGATCCACGGGGAGACCGTCTCGACGTCGATGACGTCGCGGTCCAGGTCGAAGTGGTAGAGACGGATCATCGCCGCGCCGCCGAAGTAGCGGTTCTGGTAGTTCGTCAGATGCAGGTGGACGTCGTGGCCCGCCGCGTTCCTGCGGACGGCCCGGCCCGCCGGCCAGTAATGGCCGTTCAGGGTCAGGAAGATCTGGTCGTGGTCCTTGATCAGCCGGTCCCACAGCTGCTGCCCGTAGGACGACAACGCGTCGTCGTTGACGACCAGTTCATGAGTGGTGAGGATGACGGGCGTCCTCGGATGCCGGGCGAGGACGTCCTTCGCCCAGGCGTAGCCCTGCGGCGACAGCCGCCAGTCCAGCGCGAGCACCATCCACTCGCGGCCGGCCGCCCGGAACAGGTGGTAGGTGTTGTAGCCGTCCGAAGAGGCGCCGCCGAACGTCGGCTTGCCCTGGAACCGCCGCGGGCCGAACGTGTCCAGGTACGGCGTCGCACCGCGCTGGTCGGTCGTGGACGACTTCACGTCGTGGTTGCCGGCGAGGACGCTGTAGCCGACGCCGCGCCGGTCGAGCGGCTCGAACGCCTTCCCGATCGCCGTGAACTCCTCCTTCGCCCCGTTCTCGGTGAGGTCACCGAGGTGGGACAGGAAGACGATGTTGTCCTCCCTGCCGTGCTCCAGCAGATACCGCAGGGACGCCTCGACGGGCGCCGGGTTGATGCTCGGCCCGTCGAAGAGGTACTGGGTGTCGGGCATCACGGCCAGCGTGAAGCGGCGGCTTTCGGCATCGGGATGCCACCCGGCCGTCGCCGGGGATGCCTCGGCCACGCCCGGCAGGGCGACCCCTGCCGTGGCCGCGGCGCCGAGCAGCGCCGTGGCGCGCAGGAATCCGCGTCTTCCGGCACCGGCCTGCGCGGCCTCGCCCTGTTCCTGGTCATGCGAAGTACACACCTGTGCTCCGTAGGAAGATCCGTGGGAAAGAAGATCCGTAGAGGAATGACGGTGAAGGGCGTGGGAGGTTCAGAGCGCGCGCAGGGTCCAGCTCCAGCGGTGGACGCCCGGGGCGACGAGACAGGAGGGTGAGGTGTCGGGCCCGCAGGACGCGGTGCCCAGGCCGCGGTGCGCGGCGTCGATGTGCACCACGCAGCCGGGCCGCGGGACCAGTTCGTCGTGGTGCCGCGCCGAGGTGAGGTCCTCCGCGCGGTAGCGGGTCACCGAGATCTGACGGGGTTCGTCCAGGGCGACGCAGAGGCCGGTGGCGACGGCGAGGCCGGCGGCGTCCGGTGCCGACAGCGTGAACCGGCGTACGCCGTGCCGGCCGCCGCTCTCCTGCGGCCGCAGGTACGGGGTGAACAACTCGTCCACGGGGACGGAGTGATGGCCGACGGGCGGGCCCGCGCTGCGGTCCGGGTACGACTCCCAGGGTCCCTGCCCGAACCAGTCCAGCAGGTCGAGTCCGGCGACCGTCTCGAAGACCGTGCCGACCCGGGCGACGTCGTCGAACGCCTCCGGCAGCTCGGCCTCCTCCTCGACCCGGACGCCGCCCTCGACGGGTGTCAGGACCTGCCGGTGCCGTACGACACCGGTCGTGCCCGCGTACTCGGCCTCCACCGTCACCCGGCCGGAGTCCTCGCGCACCGACACGGTCTTGCGCACCAGCGCGTCGAGCCCCCAGCTCCGCCAGCGCCGCGCCATGCCGCCGAGCTCGTCGTTGTCGGTGGGCGCCCGCCACAGCGACAGTGTGGGGGCGGCCGTCAGCAGCGGGTGGACGAGGAGACCCTCACCGTCGACCTCGACCCGGCCCGCCACGGGAGCGGCCTCGGCGACGGCCGGGCCGCGCAGCCGCACCTGCGGCACGCACACCTCGGTGCCGCGCGGCGCCCACGGCTGGTCCTCGGCCACGGTCACCCGCAGCGTCAGCCAGGCCTCGCCGCCCTCGCGCGGCACCTCGAAGGGCAGCGGTACGGCGGCCGTCTCGCCGGGGCACAGGTTCGGCAGCACGGCCGGCGCGGTCAGCGTCGTGCCGTCGGCGAGGTCCAGCCGCCACTCGCCGGCGAGCCAGTCCAGGCCGCAGAAGTGCTGGTGGTTGCCGAGCACGATGCCCTCGTGCCGGAAGCACTCGATCCGCAGCGGCGCCGCGATCTCCCGGTGCTCGTACATGGCGGGCTTGGGCGTGCGGTCGGGGAACACCACGCCGTCCGCGATGAACGCGCCGTCGTGGACGGCCTCGCCGAAGTCACCGCCGTACGCCCAGCGGTACCCGGGCGCGGCGACACCGTTGTCGTAGAGCCCGGCGCCCCCACGCCCGGCCGGTCTTCCGTCGCTCACGCGCTGAAGGATTCCGTGGTCCCAGAACTCCCAGATGAACCCGCCCTGAAGACCCGGGGTGGCCTCGATGGCAGCCCAGTGGTCGGCCAGTGTGCCGTTGCTGTTGCCCATGGCGTGCGAGTACTCGCACTGGATGAGCGGCTTGGTCTGCTTGCCGGAGAGCGCGTGGGCGAGGCAGTCCTCCAGCGACGCGTACATCGGGCAGGCGATGTCGGAGGCGACGGCCGGGTCCGCCCAGCCGAGCTTGGCGGCGCCCTCGTACTGGAGAGGCCGCGTCGGGTCGTGGCGGCGCAGCCAGCCCGCCGCCGCGTCGTGGCCCGCGCCGTAGTCGGACTCGTTGCCCAGCGACCAGATGATGACCGACGGATGGTTCTTGTCGCGCAGCACCATGCGCGAGACACGGTCGACGAAGGCGTTGAGATAGCGCGGGTCGTCGGCGATCTCGTGGGCGTGGTCGTGGGACTCGATGGCCGCCTCGTCGACGACGTAGAGCCCGAGCTCGTCGGCGAGGTCGTACAGGGCGGGGTCGTTGGGGTAGTGGGCGGTGCGCACGGCGTTGAAGCCGAAGCGCTTGAGCAGCACCAGATCGGCGCGCATGTCGTCGTACGACACCGTGCGCCCGGTCAGCGGGTGGAAGTCGTGCCGGTTGACGCCCCGGACGAACACCCGCTCCCCGTTGACGAGCAGGTCCCGGCCGACGACCTCGACGTCACGGAAACCGATGCGGTGGCGGGAGGTGTCGGCGACGGTGCCGTCGGCGCGGTGCAGGCGGACGGTGAGGTCGTACAGCTCGGGAGTCTCCGCGTTCCAGGTGCGCACGCCGGCGACGGTGGCCAGCAGCCGGGCCTCGCCGAGGAAGTCGGAGACCCGCTCCTCCTCGGCGTTCGCGCGGTCGAACTCCGCGTCCTGCCCGAGCGGCTGCCCGTCCAGGTCGCCGGTGAGGTACCACCCCTCGGGCAGCGCACCGCCCGCGTCCCGCACCAGGCAGTCCACCCGCAGGGCACCGCTGTACGCGGCCCGCACGGTGACGTCCGCCAGGTGCAGCGGATCCGTCGCGTACAGCAGCACCGAGCGGGTGATCCCGCCGTGCCACCACTGGTCCTGGTCCTCGATGTGCGAGGCATCCGACCACTTCACCACGGTCAGCCGTACGGTGGCTCGCGCGCCGGGACGCACCAGTCCCGTCAGCTCGAACTCGGCGGCCAGGTGGGAGTCCTTGGAGACGCCCACCGGCCGTCCGTCCACATGCACCAGCAGCACGCTCTCGGCGGCCCCGACCTGGAGCACGATCCGGCGTCCGGCCCAGTGCGCGGGGACGTCCATCTCACGCTCGTACACCCCCGTCGGGTTGGCGGCGGGCGAGTGCGGCGGGAACTCGGGGAACGGCATGCGGACGTTGGTGTACTGCGGCAGGTCGGCCGTGTCCTGGAGGGTCCAGGCGCCGGGGACGCGGGCGGTGGACCAGGCACCGCCGACCGGCGCGTCCGGAGCTGACAGCAGCTGGAAGCGCCAGTCGCCGTCGAGGGGGAGTGCTCCGGAGCGCCGGTCGACGGCGTTCATGGGGAGCCGCCCCCAGGAGGTCACCTCGGGTGCCTCCCAGGGGCGCAGGGCGATCAGGGGATCGACGGCCGAGGGACCGGGGACCGACGGATCGTTCATCCGCGGACGGCCCCCTTCGCGAGGTCGCCGATGATCTGGCGGGCACCGATCGCGAAGACGATCAGCAGCGGGATGAGGGCGAGGACCGCGCCGGTCATCACCATGCCGTAGTCGGTGGTGCCGTGGGTGCCGTTGAGCTGGGACAGCGCGACCTGGAGGGTGACGTTGTCCGGGTTGGTCAGGGCGATCAGGGGCCAGGCGTAGTCGTTCCACTGACCCATGAAGGTGAAGATGCCGAGGAAGGCGAGCCCGGGGCGGACGACCGGGAGCGCGACGTGCCAGTACTGGCGCAGGAAGTTCGCTCCGTCCAGCTTGGAGGCGTCGAGCAGTTCGTCGTGGATGGCGCTGCGCATGTACTGCCGCATCCAGAAGATGCCGAACGCGTTGGCCGCAGCCGGCACGATCAGCGCGGTCATCGAGCCGATCCAGCCGATCTTCGCCATGATCACGAACTGCGGGATCGCCGACATCTGCGCCGGCACCATGAAGATCAGCATCAGCAGCGCGAACAGCACGTTCTTGCCGGGGAAGTCGAACTTGGCGAAGACGAAGGCCGCCAGCGAGTCGAAGAACAGGACCAGGAAGGTCACCACCGTCGCGACCAGCAGCGAGTTCCACATCGAGCCGAAGAAGTCGATCGTGTCGAACAGGCTGCGGACGTTCTCCATGAAGTGCGAGCCCGGCAGCAGCTTCGGCGGGTACGAGAAGATCTCCGACGAGGTGTGCGTGGACATGATGACGGCCCAGTAGAACGGGAACGCCGACAGCAGCACACCGATGATCAGGGACGTGTGCAGCGCGATGCCCCGGCGTCCGGAGCCCTTGATGGATGCCATGTCGCGGCCTTCCTACTGTTCGCCCCGGCGCTGCACCAGGCGCCAGTTGATGATCGAGAAGAGGACGACGACCAGGAAGATGCCCCACGCCACGGCGGCGCCGTACCCGAAGTCGTTGTTGTCGAAGGTCTGCTGGAAGAAGTAGAGGACCATCGTCCGGCCGGCGTGGTCCGGGCCGCCCGAGAACGTCGACTCGTTGGCCGTGGTCTGCAGCAGCACCTGCGGCTCGGAGAAGCTCTGCAGGCCGGTGACGGTGGAGACGACGAGCACGAACAGCAGCGTCGGCCGCAGCAGCGGCAGGGTGACCCGGAAGAAGGTCTGCACGGGACCGGCGCCGTCGATGCGGGCCGCCTCGTACAGGTCGCTCGGGATGGTCTGGAGACCGGCGAGGAAGATGATCGCGTTGTAGCCGGTCCACTGCCAGGTCATCAGCGTGGCGATGGCGACCTTGATGCCCCACGGGGTGTTCAGCCACGCCACCTGGTCCAGGCCCACGGCCTGCAACAGGGCGTTCACCAGGCCGAAGTTGGTGGAGAAGATCGACCCGAAGACGATCGCGATCGCGACGACGGAGGTGACGTTGGGCAGGAAGTACGCGAACCGGTAGGCGTTCTTGAAGCGGACCGCCGAGTTGAGCATCACGGCCGTCACCATCGCCAGGAAGATCATGGGGAAGGTGGCCAGCGCCCAGATGACGATCGTGTTCCCGATCGACTGCCAGAAGTCGCTGTCGCTCAGCAGGTACTGGTACTGCGAAAGCCCCGCCCACTCCATGGAGCCGAGGCCGTCCCAGCGGTGGAAGGAGAGGTAGAGCGAGAAGCCGACGGGGATCAGGCCGAAGGCGAGGAAGAGCAGGTAGAACGGGGAGATCGCGGCGTAGAGGTGCCAGTGCTTGCGAAGGCCCTTCTTCGGCCCGGCTGTTGCGGGCTGCGGTCGGTTCACCGCGGGCGGGGTCTGCTCGATGACGGCCATCAGATGCTCACCCCCAGGTGCTTGGCGATACGCCGGCACTTGCTCATGGCGTCCTCCCAGGCCTTCTTCGGATCCTTGCCGAGGACGCCCACGTTCTTGATCTCGTCCCTGATCGGCTGCCCGAGCGCGACGTCGTAGGGGCTGTTGAAGGCGACCGGGATCTTCTCCGCGGCCGGTCCGAAGACGTCCATGGTGATCTGGTCGCCGAAGAACGGGTCCGGCTCGCGCAGCTTCTTCATCCCGTACGACGCCGGGGTCGACGGGAACAGGCCGGCCTCGACGAAGCCCTGCGCCTGGTTGTCGGCGTTCAGCATCCACGTGATGATCTGGAAGGCCCGCTCGGGCTCCCGGCACGCCTTCGTGATCGCGAGGAAGGAGCCGCCGACGTTCGAGGGGCCGCCCGGACAGGCCGCCACCCGCCAGTTGCCCTCGGTCTTCGGATAGGCGAGCTTGAGGTCGCCGGCCGCCCAGGAGGCGTTGAGCTGGCTCGGCAGTTTGCCCTTCTCCGTGGCGGAGATCGAGTCGGGAGTGCCCGTCACGATGTTCGAGACGATCCCGCGCCGCTTGGCCTCCACCGCCCGCTCCCAGCAGGTGCGGACGTTGGTGCCGTCACCGATGAAGTTGCGGTCCTCGTCGACGAACCGGGTGGTGCTCTGGCCGATCGACATCTCGAAGACGCTGCCGACGTCGGTCAGGATGTACGTCCCGGGTATCCGCTTCTTCAGCCGCTCGCCGGCCGCGAAGAACTTCTCCCAGGTGTCCAGTTCCCGGGACACGTCGTCCGGTTCGTGGGCCAGCCCGGCCTTCTCGTAGACGGCGGGCTGGTAGTAGTGCACGACCGGGCCGACGTCGATCGGGAAGCCGACGAGACTGCCGTCCGGGGCCACGCCCTGCTGCCACTTCCAGTCCAGGTACCGGCTCTTGAGCTTGTCGGCGCCGAGCGTCCTCAGGTCCACGAACTGGTCGGAGTTCGGCAGGTAGGACGCCATGTCCTCGCCCTTGAGGCCCGCGATGTCGGGGATGTGGGCGTTGCCCGCCATCGTGGTGATCAGCTTCGACCGGTAGTAGCCGCCGATCTGGATGGCGTCGAGCTCCACGGAGCTGTCGTAACGCGCCTTGGCGTTCTTGACGACCGTGTCGCTCAGGCCGCCGCTCCAGTACCACAGGACCATGTTCCGGCCGGACGAGCCGGTCGGAACGGCACAGCCGGACGCCAGGCCGCCGAGCGCCGTGGCGGCCGTACCGGCCAGGCCCGCGCGGAGCAGGCCTCTTCGTGAGAGCCGCACAGCTCCCACCGCCTTTCGGATCTTTTCGGGACTTCGCATGAGGTGCGTGGGGGGATGTCAGTGCTGCCGTGCGGGCGGGGTGACGGGGGCGTACGCGACGGGCGGCCCCGGATCGTCCGGGAGCCGGTCCGCCAGGAAGCCGTACGTCCGCTTCAGCCCGGGATCGGTCTGGGAGCGCCACCAGCGGTCGACGCCGTACCAGCCGGGGGCGGCCAGGGCACCGGTGTGCCGGCCGACCGACAGGCCGGCGGCGAGGACGGCGAACCGCAGCCGTTCCTCCAGCGGCCAGCCGCCCAGCGAGGCCGCGACGAAACTCGCCCCGAAGACGTCCCCGGCGCCGGTGGCGTCGAGGACATCGATGTCGAGGGCGGGCACGTCCGCGTACTCACCGGTCGTCTGGTCGACGGCGACCGCGCCGTCACCGCCGCGCGTCACCACGGCCACCGGCACCAGTTCGCTGAGCGTGCCGAGCGCGGCGACCGCGCTGTCGGTGCGGGTGTACGCCATGGCCTCGGTCTCGTTGGGGAGGAAGGCATGGCACAGGGAGAGCTGGTCGAGGAGGTCGGTGGACCACTGCTGGGTGGGGTCCCAGCCGACGTCGGCGTAGATGCGGGTGCCGTTCGCGGCGGCCTTGGCGAGCCACTCGCGGGGCTCGGCCTCGATGTGCACGAGGGCCGTGCGCGCCTCGGGCGGGTCGCCCATCAGCACGTCCTGCGAGTACGGGGGCTCCTGGCCGTGGGTGACGAGCGCGCGGTCGCCGCCGTGGGCGAGGGAGACGGTGACGGGGGTGGGCCGGCCGTCCGCGGTGCGCGAGAGCGAGAGGTCGATGCCCTCCTGGTCGCGCAGGATCTCCCGGCAGTACTCGCCGTAGAGGTCGTCGCCGAACACCGTGGCCAGCGAGGTGCGCAGACCGAAGCGGGCGGCGGCCACCGCCAGATTGGCGATGCCGCCCGGGCCGCAGCCCATGCCGCCGGTCCAGATCTCCTCGCCCGGTGTCGGCGGCTTCCCGAGCCCCGTGAGAACGAGGTCGTAGAAGAGCAGCCCGGTCAGCACCACATCGGGCCGGTCGTCGTCCACGGAAACGTCCTCTCGTTCGGGACCCGCTCGGAGAGCTCGTCAAAACTCTTCATTTCGGTGACCGGAATCGTGCGCCGCTCCGGGAGATTGGTCAATACCCGAGCAGAAATAAGCATGGCGATGATTGAAGATGACGAGTAGTGTTCACGCCGTGCTGGCAGAACGACGACACCAACTCATCCTGCGGGCCCTGCGCTCAGGAGGCCCCGCGGCCGTGACCGATCTCTCCGATCAGCTGGGCGTGAGCCCCGCCACGATCAGGCGTGACCTGCTCAAACTCGAGGAGGACGGCCTGCTGACACGTGTGCACGGCGGCGCGGTCATGGAGGAGGGCGACCAGCCCTTCGCCGAGGTCGCCGAGGTGCGCGTGGCCGAGAAGGACGCCATAGCCGCGCACGCGGCCGCCATGGTCGAGGACGGCCAGTCCGTGCTGCTCGACATCGGCACCACCGCCTTCCGGCTGGCACGCCAGCTGCACGGCCGCCGTCTCACCGTGATCACCAGCAACCTGGTGGTCTACGAGGAGCTCGCCGACGACGAGGGCATCGAGCTGGTGCTGCTCGGCGGCATGCTCCGCCGTGAGTACCGCTCCCTGGTCGGCTTCCTCACCGAGGACAATCTGCGCCAGCTGCATGCCGACTGGCTGTTCCTGGGCACCAGTGGAGTGCGGCCGGGCGGGCAGGTGATGGACACGACGGTCGTCGAGGTGCCGGTGAAGCGGGCCATGATCAAGGCCGGCGACAAGGTCGTCCTGCTCGCCGACGCGGCGAAGTTCCCCGGGCACGGCATGGCGAAGGTGTGCGGGCCCGAGGACCTGGACGTGGTGGTGACGAACGAGCCGGTCGACCCGGTGACGCGGGCCTCCTTGCAGGAGGCGGGCGTCGAGGTCGTCGTGGCGGGAAAGGTGCAGACGTGAAGCTGACGATTCTCGGCGGCGGAGGATTCCGTGTGCCGCTGGTGTACGGGGCGCTCCTGGCGGACCGCGCCGAGGGCAGGGTCACCCACGTCGTGCTGCACGACCTGGACGCCGGGCGTCTGGACGCCGTGACGCGGGTGCTCGCCGAACAGGCGGCGGGCGTGCCCGACGCGCCCGAGGTCACCGCCACGACCGACCTGGACGAGGCCCTGCGCGGCGCCGACTTCGTCTTCTCCGCGATCCGCGTCGGCGGCCTCGAAGGCCGGGCGGACGACGAGCGGGTCGCCCTCGCCGAGGGCGTCCTGGGCCAGGAGACGGTCGGCGCGGGCGGCATCGCCTACGGCCTGCGCACGGTCCCGGTCGCCGTCGACATCGCCCGGCGCGTCGCCCGCCTCGCACCCGACGCCTGGGTCATCAACTTCACCAACCCCGCGGGCCTGGTCACCGAGGCCATGTCCCGCCACCTCGGCGACCGCGTCATCGGCATCTGCGACTCGCCGGTCGGCCTCGGCCGCCGTATCGCCCGCGTGCTCGGTGTGAAGAATCCCGGCGAGGCGTGGATCGACTACGTCGGCCTCAACCACCTCGGCTGGGTGCGCGGCCTGCGCGTCGCCGGCCGTGACGAGCTCCCGCGCCTGCTCGCCGACCCCGACCTGCTCGGCTCCTTCGAGGAGGGCAAGCTCTTCGGCGTCGACTGGCTCCGCTCCCTCGGCGCCATCCCCAACGAATACCTGCACTACTACTACTTCAACCGCGAGGCCGTCCGCGCCTACCAGGAGGCCGACAAGACCCGCGGCGCCTTCCTGCGCGACCAGCAGGCAGGCTTCTACGAGCGGATGCGCGATCCCGGTGCCGCCGCCCTGGAGGTCTGGGACCGCACCCGCGCCGAGCGCGAGGCCACCTACATGTCGGAGAACCGGGAGACGGCCGGCGCCGGCGAGCGCGACGCCGACGACCTCTCAGGCGGCTACGAGAAGGTGGCGCTCGCGCTGATGCGGGCCATCGCCCGGGACGAGCGCACGACCCTGATCCTCAACGTCCGCAACCGGAGCACGCTGTCGGTGCTCGACTCCGAAGCCGTGATCGAGGTGCCCTGCCTGGTCGACGCCAACGGCGCCCACCCGGTCGCCGTCGCCCCGCTGCCCGATCACGCCACCGGGCTCGTCTGCTCGGTCAAGGCGGTCGAGCGGGAGGTGCTGGCCGCGGCCGAGTCCGGCTCCCGCGCGACGGCCGTGAAGGCGTTCGCGCTGCACCCGCTGGTCGACTCGGTCAACGTGGCCCGCAGGCTGGTGGAGGGGTACTCCGCCGTCCACCCGGGACTGGCGTACCTTAAGTAGCGCTCGCCCGCCGAAAGCGCTTTCCCTCGTCCCTGATCGCCTTCCCCGCCCTGCCCGCCCCTCGCCTCCCCTCCGTTCTCTCCCTCCCTGGAGACCCTGATGCACGACGAACGCCGCCGGATCGAGGAACGCGTCGAGCGCGTCCACAACCAGCGCATCAAGCCCGCGATCTACTCGGCCACCGTCCCCTTCGAGGTGGAGGCCTGGCAGGCGCCGGGCGAGCCGGTCCCCTTCGAGGAGGCGGCAGCCGCCCGGTACCGGCCCTTCGCGATGGACACCCCGTGGGGCCCGCCCTGGGGCACGACCTGGTTCCGGATGCGCGGACAGGTACCCGCCGAGTGGGCCGGACGCCGCGTCGAGGCGGTCATCGACCTCGGTTTCGTGGGTGACTGGCCCGGCAACCAGGCCGAGGCCTTGGTCCACCTCGCCGACGGCCGCCCCCTGAAGGCGGTCAACCCGCTCAACCAGTACGTGCCGATCGGCAACCCGGCCGCGGGCGGCGAGGAGATCGACTACCTCGTCGAGGCCGCCTCCAACCCCGACATCCTGGCCGACGACTTCGCGGCCCCGACCCCCCTCGGCGACGTCCTCACCGCCGGCGACAAGCCGCTGTACACCTTCAGGCGCGCCGACCTCGCCGTCCTGGACGAGGAGGTCTGGCACCTCGACCTGGACCTCCAGGTGCTGCGCGAGCTCATGGTCCACCTCGGCGAGCACGAGCCGCGCCGGCACGAGATCATGCACGCCCTGGACCGGGCCATGGACGTCCTCGACCTGGACGACATCTCCGGCAGCGCGGCGGCCGTACGCGAGGTCCTCGCCCCCGTCCTCGCCAAGCCCGCGCACGCCAGCGCCCACACCGTCTCCGGCGTCGGCCACGCCCACATCGACTCCGCGTGGCTGTGGCCCATCCGCGAGACCAAGCGCAAGACGTCCCGCACCTTCTCCAACGTCACGTCCCTCGCGGACGAGTACGACGACTTCATCTTCGCCTGCTCGCAGGCCCAGCAGTACGAGTGGGTGCGCGACAACTACCCGCACGTGTGGGCCCGGATCCAGGAGTCCGTGAAGAAGGGCCAGTGGGCGCCGGTCGGCGGCATGTGGGTCGAGGCCGACGGCAACCTGCCCGGCGGCGAGGCCATCGCCCGCCAGCTCATCCACGGCAAGCGGTTCTTCATCGAGCACTTCGGCGTCGAGACCAAGGGCGTCTGGCTGCCCGACTCCTTCGGCTACACCGCCGCCTACCCGCAGCTCGCCAAGCTGGCCGGCAACGAGTGGTTCCTGACCCAGAAGATCTCCTGGAACCAGACCAACAAGTTCCCCCACCACACCTTCTGGTGGGAGGGAATCGACGGCACCCGCATCTTCACCCACTTCCCGCCCGTCGACACCTACAACGCCCGCTTCAGCGGCGAGGAGATGGACCGCGCGGTCCGCAACTACTCCGAGAAGGGCGGTGGCACGCGCTCGCTGGCCCCCTTCGGCTGGGGCGACGGCGGTGGCGGCCCCACCCGCGAGATCATGGAGCGGGCGCGCCGGCTCGCCGACCTGGAGGGCTCGCCCAAGGTCGTCGTGGAGCACCCGGACGAGTTCTTCGCCAAGGCTCGCGCCGAGTACGAGGACGCCCCCGTCTGGAACGGCGAGCTCTACCTGGAGCTGCACCGCGCCACCTACACCTCCCAGGCCCGCACCAAGCAGGGCAACCGCCGCAGCGAGCACAAGCTCCGCGAGGCCGAGCTGTGGGCGACGACCGCCGCGCTGCACGCGCCGGGCTACGCCTACCCGTACGAGAAACTCGACCGGCTCTGGAAGACGGTCCTGCTGCACCAGTTCCACGACATCCTGCCGGGCTCCTCGATCGCCTGGGTGCACCGCGAGGCCGAGGCCGAATACGCCCGCGTGGCAGCCGAGTTGGAGGAGCTGACGACCGAGGCGGTCGCGGCGCTGGGCGGCGGAGAGGCCCGGGTCTTCAACACGAGCCCGTATCCGCGCGCCGAGGTGGTCCGTACGTCCGAGGGCGCACCGGCGTACGTCGAGGTGCCCGCGAGCGGCAGTGCGCCCCTGACCGGCGCCGGGCCCGCGCAGCCGGTGAAGGCCGAGGGCCGTGTCCTCGACAACGGGCTGGTGCGGGTCGAGGTGGCGGAGGACGGCACGCTCGCCTCCGTGTTCGACCTCCGGGCTCAGCGTGAAGTCCTCGCCGACCAGGGCAACCTGCTCCGCCTGCACACGGACCTGCCCAACTACTGGGACGCCTGGGACATCGACAAGCACTACCGCAACCGCTACAAGGACCTGCTGGAGACGGAGTCGGTGACCGTCGTCGAACAGGATCCGCTGATCGGCGCGATCCGGGTCACCCGCGCCTTCGGCAAGGGCTCGAAGCTCACCCAGACCGTCACCCTGCGCGCGGGCAGTCCCCGGATCGACTTCGAGACCGAGATCGACTGGCACGAGGCCGAGAAGATCCTCAAGGCGGGCTTCCCGGTCGACATCCGCGCCCCGCACTCCTCCGCGGAGATCCAGTTCGGTCACATCCAGCGGCCCACCCACACCAACACCAGCTGGGAGGCGGCCCGTTTCGAGGTCTCCGGCCACCGCTGGGTGCACATCGCCGAGCCCGGCTACGGCGTCGCCGTCATCAACGACTCGACGTACGGCCACGACGTGACCCGCACGGTCCGCGAGGACGGCGGCACGACGACCCGGGTCAGCCTCAGCCTGGTGCGCGCCCCGCGCGTCCCGGACCCCGAGGCCGACCAGGGCATGCACCGCTTCACCTACTCCCTGCTGCCCGGCGCGGACATCGAGGACGCCGTCGCCGAGGGCTACGCCCTCAACCTCCCGCTGCGCGTGGCGGACGCGGCCGGTGCGCCCGAACCGGTCGTCTCGGTCGACGGCGACGGTGTGACCGTCGAGGCGGTCAAGCTGGCCGACGACCGGTCCGGCGTCGTCGTCGTACGCCTCTACGAGTCGCGGGGCGGCCGGGCGCAGGGCGTGCTGCGCACCGGGTTCCCGCTGGCCGGCGCCCAGATCACCGACCTTCTGGAGCGCCCCCTGGAGGCCGCCGAGACCGACGGCGGGGTGCCCGTGTCGCTGCGCCCCTTCCAGGTGCTGACCCTTCGCCTCCAGCGCGCCGAGGTGGACTGATGGCGATACAACCCTGGTTCGCCGACGCCAAGTTGGGGATCTTCGTCCACTGGGGCATCTACGCCGTCGACGGCGTCCAGGAGTCCTGGTCGTTCTACGACGACATCGTCCCCTACGACCGGTACATGTCCCAGTTCGACCGGTTCACCGCCGCCCGCTACGAACCGCGCGACTGGGCGAAGCTCTTCGCGCGGGCCGGCGCCAGGTACGCGGTGCTGACCAGCCGTCACCACGACGGCGTGGCCCTGTGGGACACGGCCCACGGCGATCTGAACGTGGGCCGCGACCTGATCGCCGGGTACGCCGACGCCCTGCGCGAGCAGGGCCTCAAGGTCGGTCTGTACTACTCCCACTCGGACTGGAGCCACCCCGACTACGCCTCCACCCGCAAGCCCGGCCGCCCGCCGGAGCTGGAGGACAACCGGTACTCCGAGGTCGCCGCGCAGGACGAGGACCTGGCCGCCTGGGAACGGTTCCTCGACTACCGGGACGGCCAGATAAGGGAGTTGACCTCCCGCTACAAGCCGGACCTGCTGTGGTTCGACGGTGAGTGGGACCGCAGTGAGGAGCAGTGGCGCATCCCGGAGCTGGCCGCGCTGATCCGCTCCGAGGTGCCGGACGTCGTCTTCAACGCCCGCATGCTCAGCGAGGGCGACTACGCCACGCCCGAGCAGGGCGCCCCGGTCGTCCCGCCCGACGGCCCCTGGGAGCTGTGCCTGACGATCAACGACTCCTGGGGGCATCAGCACCACGACCACAACCACAAGACGGTCGACCAGCTGATCCGCTACTTCGCCGAGACCATCGGTGCAGGCGGCAACCTGCTGCTGAGCGTGGGCCCGCGGGAGGACGGCACGATCCCGGCCGAACAGGCCGAGCGGCTGGAGGGACTCGGCGACTGGATCGCCAAGCACGCGGAAGCGGTGTACGGCACCGAACGCGGCCTGCCGGCCGGTCACCACTACGGCCCGAGCACCCTCTCCAAGGACCGCCGCACCCTGTACCTGGTGCTCTTCGACGCCCCGCGCGCCGAGATCAACGTACGCGGGCTGCTCGGTGGGGTGCGCCGGGTCACGGTGCTCGGCACCGGACGGGAACTGGCCCACCGGATCACCGGCGGTCTGCACGAGACGCCCGGGGTGCTCTGGATCGAACCGCCCACCGGGGCGGAGCTCGACCCGCACGCCACGGTGCTCGCGGTCGAGCTGGACGGGGAGCTGGAGCTGTACCGGGGCTCGGGCCGCTTCTGACCCACCGTCCCGCGGTTGACTTCGGGCCGGTCGGCCGCCGCCCCCGTCGCAGCGGTCGGCCGGCCCGAATCCCCCGTGCTTCCCCCGTGGTGGTGCTTCCCCCGTGTTTCTCGGTCCCCCGTCAGTGCTCCCCCGTTTGCCTTTCACTCTTATGAGCACGCCGGTGGCGCCCTGATACACCCTCCCGGAAAAAATTCTCCCGGGAGGGTGACAGGGGGCTCAGCCGGTGAACCCGGCCGTGATCGAAGTGAACTGCCAGTTGCTCTGGCTGATCCCGGAGCAGTTGCTCGTCACGCCGCCGCCCGGGCACGGCCGGTCACGGTTGACCGACCAGAACGCGAGACGGGCGAGGTGATGGGAGTTCGCCCAGTCCCGGATCTGCGTCCAGGTCGCGGTCGAGGTGAGCTCCTGCTGGTCGGACAGCCCGTTCATGCCGGAGATGCCGATGTGGGCGTAGGCCGTCGCGTCGTCCCACCCGAAGGTGGACTTCAGCTTGTTCTTCAGCCCCTCCGTGGCGTTCACGGTGTTGCCGTACATGTCGGCGCCGCCGCCGAAGTCGAACGGCATGATCGTGAAGACGTCGATGTCCGCGTTGAGCGCCTTGGCCTGCTCGATGAGCCGGTTGCCCCAGTACGTCGGCCCGGTCGTGGAGGTGCCGAAGGTGAGGACGGTCCGCAGGCCCGGGTTGTTCGCCTTGACGATCTTCAGGGCGTTCAGGATCCGGTCCTGCACGGTGGCGTTCTCGAACTCGTCGGTGTTCTCGATGTCGACGTCGATCGCCTTCAGCCCGTAGGCGTTGATGACCTTCTGGTACGCCCCCGCCAGTGCCTCGGCGCCGGCACAGTTCGGCCCGAGCTTGTTGCCGCTCCAGCCGCCGATCGACGGGACGATGTCACCGCCCGCGGACCGGATGGAGTTGATGACGCTCTGGTCGTTGCCGCCGGTCAGCGGCCGTGACCCGTCCCAGGCGGGGTTGCAGCCGCCCGAGGAGAGGATGAACGCCATCGTGTACCACTTGATCCCGGTCGAGCTCATCACCGAGGTCGCGCTCGGCGGATCGCCCCAGCCCAGGTACAGATAGGGCGCGGCCTGCTTGAAGCCGGTGCCGCCACCGCCGCCCGCGTCCGTCGTGACGGTGACGGCGTTGGAGGCCGCCGACACGTTCCCGGCCGCGTCCCGTGCCTTCACCGTGAATGTGTGACCGGTGCTGGGCGACAGCCCGCTGACCGTCGCGCTCGTACCGGAGACGCTGAGCACCTGGGTCGAGCCGCGGAAGACGTCGTACCCGGTCACCCCGACGTTGTCCGTCGAGGCGTTCCACGCCAGCGACACGCTCGACGAGGTCTTTCCGGTGGACCGCAGGCTGCCCGGCACGCTCGGCGCCTGGCTGTCCGAGCCGCCACCGGGCCCGTCGAGGCTGATGTCGTCGGCGTAGTAGGTGCCCTGGGCGTACCAGCCGTGCACGTACACCCGGGCGCTGGTCTGCGAGGCACCGGTCGTGAACGACAGCGACAGCCGGCTGTACACCGACGGCGACGACGTCCAGGTGGAGGCACCGCCCTCCACACCGAGGTACACGTAGGACCCGCGTACCCAGCCGCTGAGGCTGTACGTGGTGTTCGGCTGCACCGCGACGGTCTGGCCGCACTTGGCGATGTCGCTCGAACTGACGGCACCCGCGAGGGCCTTGGACCCACCGTGCACGGGCGAGGAGACGACCGACCCGAGATTGCCGGTGCAGCTCCACGGGGAGAGGCCGCCCGACTCGAAGCCGGCGTTGGACACGACATTGGCCGCCTGGGCCGTACCGGGAAGAGCGACGGCTCCGGCGATCGCAAGAGCGCCGGACCCGACCAGAGCGAGAAGTCGACGTCTCAGACGTCTGAGGGGTTGGTTGCGCACGTGATCTCCCTGGAAAGTGGGGTGTTCGGGAGTGCACAGATGCAGAGGTGTGCAGAGAGGTGCGCAGACCAAGTTGGTATGGACCAATTCTGGTGTCAAGTGCCGACGCCGAGATTGGTCCATACCAGGGTGATGAAATGCCTTCAGAGGTGCGGGGAGCCGCGTGATCGGCCACGCACGACCCGCACCCGGCGAACGACCTAGAGCGGCAGGACCTGAGCTGTCCCACTCTGGACCGAGTCGACCGGTGCCGGGGACGGCACGGCCGGCAGCAGTGGCTCCGCCTCCCCGGCCGCGCGCTGCTGGGGAATGGACACCGGGCGCAACTGGCGCGGGCCCGAGACCACCGTGTAGTCCTGTCCGAGGAACGGGGGCACCACCTCGCCCGGGTCCTCGCCGAGTGCCAGCTGGACGGCCAGCCACGGGACATTGACGCCGCACAGCGACAGCTGGTGCAGCCCGCCCGCGGGGCGTGTGTTGACGTCCATCAGGACCGGCGTGTCGCCGAACATCCGGAACTGGATGTTGGACAGGTAGTGCAGGCCGAACCCTTCCGCGATCAGCCGCGCCGGCTCCAGCCACTGCTCCTGGAGAGTGAAGCCGCGCCGACGCCCGCTCTTGCTGCGCCCGATCGCCAGCCGCACCCGGTTGTCCGGCCCGGTCAGGCAGTCCACCGACACCTCCGGCTGCTCCAGCCGGGGCATCACCAGCCAGTCCACCGGCTCGTCGGTCCGCCGCAGGGCGTCCTCCACCAGATCCAGCTGCACATACGGCGTCGGGAAACCGCTCAGGTGCATCAGCGAGAAGGGGGAGCGCGTGATGACGCGGAAGCCCACCCCGCCCGCACCGGACGCCGGCTTGAAGCAGGCCTTGTGCCCCGCCTCCTCCAACTCCTCGACGGCGGCGACGAGTTCGTCGGCGTTGCGCACCCGCCACCACGGCGGCACCGGCACCCCGACGGCCTGCACGGCCTCGTACGCGATCACCTTGTCCTGGAAGACGGCCACGGCCTCCGGCGGCGGCGCCAGCAGCGCCGTACCGACCGCCTCGAACTCCGCGCGGTGCGCCACGATCGCCGACTGGTGCAAACGGGGCACGAACACGTCGATGCCCCGGCGTCCGCACTGGGCGAGGGCGTACTCCACGTACCCGGCCGGGGACAGCCCCTCCGGCTCCAGCTCGGCGGTGTCGGCGGCGGCGAGCACGGGCGAGTCGGCGTCCCCGTGCGTCGCATGGATCTCCACGGCCCGATCGCTGGGATTTCTGCGCAGCTGATCCATGAAGAACACGTTCTCCGCGTACGTGCGGTTGAGCCAGACGCGTACGCGAGAGACCATGCAGGGCCGTCCTTTCGGGGTTCGCGGGCACGGCGAAGCAGGCCCGTGCCCGGGCAGGGAGGTTGGAGGTACACCAAACCGCCCCTTGCGAAGGGACGTTCACGGCGGTGGTGTTGGGGCGATCATACGGGTTTCAAGGGGTGCCGCGTGCAACGTACGTGTTACGGAATTGCGGATGCTTCCCGACCGTCCGGAGCACCCCGCCGATCCTCCCGGGGCATCCCCGCTGCTCCCTCCCGGTGACGACGCGATCCGGCCTTGTACGGGTGGGGCACTCTGTGTTCTGGTGGTCCTGTTCGTGTGATCGTTCCGTGTGACCGGAAGGGGCGAAGGGTGACATCGACGGCCGGCGGTGCCGGACAGCTGCTGGCCATCAGCGACCTGCACATCGGATACGACGAGAACCGCGCTCTCGTCGAGAGGATGCGCCCCGACTCGGACGACGACTGGCTGCTGGTCGCCGGCGACGTGGCGGAGACCGTCGCCGACATCCGCTGGGCACTGAAGACGCTCGCCGGCCGCTTCAGCAAGGTCGTCTGGGCGCCCGGCAACCACGAGCTGTGGACCCACCCGAAGGACTCGGTCACCCTGCGCGGCGTCGAGCGCTACGAGCACCTGGTCGAGGTGTGCCGGGAACTCGGCGTGACGACCCCCGAGGACCCCTACCCCGTCTGGGAGGGACCCGGCGGTCCGGTCGCCGTGGCGCCGCTGTTCCTGCTGTACGACTACTCCTTCCTGCCCTCCGGCTGCGCCACCAAGGAGGAGGGCCTGAAGTACGCGCACGGCACCGGGATCGTGTGCAACGACGAGTACCTGCTGCACCCCGACCCCTACCCGTCGCGCGAGGCCTGGTGCGAGGCCCGGGTCGCCGAGACCGAGCGCCGGCTCGCCGCACTGCCCGAGGACCTGCCCACCGTCCTCGTCAACCACTACCCGCTGGACCGGCATCCCACGAACGTGTTGTGGTACCCCGAGTTCGCCATGTGGTGCGGCACCCGGCTGACCGCGGACTGGCACCGCAGGTTCCGCGCCCGGACCATGGTCTACGGCCACCTCCACATCCCGCGGACCACCTGGCACGAGGGCGTCCGCTTCGAGGAGGTCTCGGTGGGGTACCCCCGCGAGTGGCGCAAGCGACCGGACCCGCCGGGCCGGCTGCGCCGCATTCTGCCGAAGGAGGGCGCGGCCCGGTGATCGAGGAACTGCTGCCGGAGCCGGTGGTCACCGTCGAGGCGTACGGCAACGACGAGCACGCGAGCGCGGCCCTGTACCCCGAGGAGGAGGCCGTCGTCGCCAAGGCGGTCGACAAGCGCCGCCGCGAGTTCGCCGTCGTACGGTCCTGCGCGCGCCGCGCCATGGAGAAGCTCGGCGTGCCCCCGCAGCCCGTCCTGCCCGGTGAACGCGGCGCCCCCGGCTGGCCGGCCGGCCTGGTCGGCAGCATGACCCACTGCGACGGCTACGGCGCCGCAGCCCTGGTCCGCGCCGCCGAGCTGGCCTCCGTCGGCATCGACGCCGAACCCCACCAGCCCCTCCCGGAGGGTGTGCTGCCCGCCGTCGCGCTGCCCGCCGAGGCGGACCGGCTGCGCCGGCTGGCCGGCGACCACCCGGACGTCCACTGGGACCGGCTCCTGTTCAGCGCCAAGGAGTCCGTCTACAAGGCGTGGTTCCCCCTCACCGGCAAGTGGCTGGACTTCACCGAGGCCGACATAGACGTGTTCGGCGACCCCGGTGAGCGGCACAGCGGTGGCCTGCGCGCCCGGCTCCTCGTGCCGGGCCCGCTCGTGGGCGGGCGCCGGATCGACGTCTTCGAGGGCCGGTGGACCGTCCAGCGGGGGCTGGTGGCGACCGCGGTCAGCGTGCCGCACACCTGAGCCCCCTCCTGGCGTCGCGAGGCCCGCTACGGCTCCGCCGGGTACCAGCCCTTCAGCAGCCGGAAGAACTCCTCCTCGTTGCCCGTCAGACCCGCATCCGCCAGCGCCTGTTCCGCCTCGGCGAGCACGGCGGGCGGCACCACGGGTGGTCGGCCCTTCCCGGGCGGACCGTCGAACGCGGCTCGTACGGTGTGCAAAAGCCGCAGGTAGGCCTGGACGGCGGTGCGCTCGCGATCGGTCAGTACGGCAGTGGGCATCGGTCGGCTCTCCCCAAGTCGGCGTCGTCGCGTCACGCCCCGCACATGAGGGCGCACCACCAGCTTGCCGTCCACCACTGACAATCGGGTTCGGCCCCACGTCCGTTCGCCCGCTTAGCGGAGGCGAAACCTCCTTGAAATCCCTGGTGGGAAAGCCGTCCCTACGCTGGAGGGAACGGCTTTCGGCCGCACGCCCGCGGCCGGGGAACACGGCAGGAACGGAGGTGGGCGCGTGGCCGATGCCCAGAGCCGACGCCCGGTGCGCGCCGTACGGCTGCGTCCGGTCGGCGACGGAGAACTCGCGTTGCAGTACCGCGTCGTGCACGGCTACCGGCGCGCCTTCCGGATGGCCGGCGAGGGGCCGGCGCTGGTGCTGATCCACGGCATCGGGGACTCCTCCGACACCTGGGCCGAACTGATCCCCGACCTCGCCCGCACGCACACGGTGATCGCCCCGGACCTGCTCGGCCACGGTGCCTCCGACAAGCCGCGCGCCGACTACTCGGTCGCCGCCTACGCCAACGGGGTGCGGGATCTGCTCACCACACTCGGCATCGAGTCGGCGACGCTGGTCGGGCACTCGCTGGGCGGGGGAGTGGCCATGCAGTTCGCCTACCAGTTCCCCGAGCGCACGGAGCGGCTGATCCTGGTCAGCGCGGGCGGAGTCGGCCGCGAGGTCAATCCGGTACTGCGGCTGGTCTCGCTGCCGGGCGCCCATCTGATGCTGTCCGCGCTGCGGCTGCCGGGGATGCGGCTGCAAGTGGGGCAGGCGGTACGGCTGATGAGGTTCCTGGACACCGACCTCGGGCAGGACGCGCCGGAACTGCTGACCCTCGTCGACGCCCTGCCCGACGACACTTCGCGCAACGCCTTCATCCGTACCCTGCGGGCGGTGGTCGACTGGCGCGGGCAGGTGGTCACCATGCTGGACCGCTGCTACCTGACCGAGGGCATGCCGACCATGCTGCTGTGGGGCGACCGGGACAGCGTGGTGCCGGTGCGGCACGCCTACGGCGCGCACGAGGCGATGCCCGGCAGCCGCCTGGAGATCTTCGAGGGGGCGGGCCACTTCCCGTTCCACACCGACCCGGACCGTTTCGTCGCGCTGGTCGAGGAGTTCACCGGCAGCACGGCCGCCGCCGACTGGAGCCGCGAGAACTGGCGGGAGATGCTGCGGGCGGGGCGGCCCGGCACGGCGGCGGGGCAGCCGGACACGGCCCGTTCCCGGGCGGTGGAGCGGGAGCTGCGGGAGGCGAGCGAGCGCAGCGCGACCTGACCAGCGACGCGGCGCCCGACCCCGGGGGTGCCCACGATCAGCCCTGCGGCCCCAGATAGCCCAGCGACGCCTCGATACGCCCCGCCAGATGATCCCGCTGCCCCCGCACCGAGGCGTCCGCCAGCCAGGTGCGGCACTTGCTCGCCAGCAGGAGGCCGAAGCTCTCGGCCTCCTGCTCGTCGGCCTCGTCGAAGCGGCTGCGGGCGGCGACCTTCAGCACCGTCGAGCGCAGATCGGCGTCGTCGCTGAGCAGCCGGGCCGCAACGGTCGCGCCCTCGATGCTGTGGCTGCAGTGACCGGCCTTCATGTGCCACAGCTCGTGGCCGAGGATCACCAACTGGTGGTCCGGCGCGGTGCGTTCCTCGATCACGACCAGGTCCTGGTCGGCCATGTCGAGCCACAGCCCGCTCGCGGTGCCGGCCGGGAAGGCCGCCGTACGGAAGTGGACGGGACGGCCGCGGCGTCTGCTCATCGCGTCGCACAGGGCGCGGTACAGCATGCCGGGCGCCACGGGAGCGGGGAGCTCCAGCTCCGCGATCAACTCGCCGCACAGGCGGCGCATTTCCCTACCGATGCCCACTGCTCTCCCGTTCTCCCCGGATCACGACTCGGGTCGCTTGACGCTCTCCAGGAGCATGTCCAGCCACTCCGCGACTTTGTCGCGATGCTGGTCGGTGGGCAGTTGGGCGGCACGCCACGCTATGCCGCGCACGCCGTGGTCCTGGAGCAGTCTCTCCAGCGGGTCCTCGGCGGCCTGGGCCGCCTCGCGCTCCGCGAGCTTCTGGAGCAGGTCCTGTTCGGTGCGCTGGAGGGAGCCCGCGAGCGCCTCGGGGTCCTCGGCCGTGAGGAATCCGGCGTGCACCCGGAAGAAACGCTGAATGGCGTCGCAGTGCTCCATGGTGGGACGACGGTCGCCGTTGATCAGGGCGCCGGCCTGCTGGCGGGACATGCCCGCGCCGTCGGCGATCTCCTGCTGGGTGTACTTGCGGCCGTTCGGTTTCAGCCGGGTGCGGCGCAACAGGTCGAGCCGCTGGAGGAAACGCGCCTGCACATCGGGCTCCCCCGCGGGGCGGCCGCTCAGCAGGGCCTTGACGACCGGTTCCGGAACGCCGGAGGCGACGGACAGCCGTCCGGTGTCGAAGACCTCGGCGTGCGACACGCCGAGCCGGTCGGCGAGCGCGGTGACACGGGCGACGACGGCCGGCAGCGCTACCGTCGGCGTGGCGCCCGAACCCTCGAAGCCATCCGTCACCGGCAGATCTCCTACGTCTCTCACAGGCTCCTCACGAGCCCTTCCCGTGAACTCGACGGAGATTACCGGGTAGTTCGAACTCACATCCAGGTCTCGCCACAACTGTGGCCAATTTCAGCCGTCAACAGGCATGAAATGCCACGATAGTTGACACGGCTCGGGCTCGGGCAGCAGGATCAGGGCGCCGCGTGAAGGCCGCATAGGCAAGAGGGGTGACCTCCCGATGGCATATCAGGCAGGTGGGGAGCGGTCCGTGCCGCGCCCCGTCCTCGAGAGGCCGGAGGCCCAGGCCTATCTGCGGGACTACGCCGCTCTCGTGGAGGCCGTGCCCTTCCCGTCCGTCGTGCTGGACCACCGCTGGGACGTCGTCCTGGCGAACACCGCTTTCGCGTCACTTTTCCGCGGGGTGGGCCCGCATCCGACGGCGATGCCCGACGACAACTTCCTCAGATTCGTGCTCTTCCACCCGGACGCGAGCACGGTCCTCGGCGAGCACGAGTCGAGCTGGTGCCTGCCGATGCTGGCGCACTTCGCCGCCGCCGTGGAGCGGCACGGCCACGACCACGGGCTGCAGGCCATCCGCCGTGACATCGCACAGGACCCGATCATGGAGGCCGCCTACCGGCAGGGCCTGCCGCACTGGATCCGCACGGTCGGCGAGCGGGCCGTCGCCCGGGACGGCGCCGTACGGCCGCTGCTGCACCCCGACCCGCGCTGGGGTGCGACCGAGTGCCGGGTCGTGGACGAGACGCCCAGGACCCTCGAGGAGATGGGCTACACCCGGCTGACGCTGGTGCTGCGCGAGCTGCGCCGCGAGCGGCCCAGGACGCGAGTGGCGCGCCGCGGCGCCGCCCATCTGCGCGTCGTGACCGCCGCCGAGGACTGAACGGGGCACCGTCGGCGTTCAGGTCGCCGACGGCGCCCCGTCAGCGCGCGGGAAGGTTCCGTCCCGCAGCCCGCCGGGGAGTCCCCCGGGTGCCGCTCCCCTTTTGCCGGACGACGGGCGTCGCACCATTCCGTCGCAGGGTGGTGTGTGACATAGTACTGGCGTGAACGAGCGACTGACCTGCGACGTCGTGGTCGTCGGCGCGGGCATGGTGGGCGCGGCCTGCGCGCTGTACGCGGCCCGGGCGGGCCTGGACGTGATCCTCGTCGACCGCGGTCCGGTGGCGGGCGGCACCACCGGCGCCGGTGAGGGCAACCTCCTCGTCTCCGACAAGGAACCGGGCCCCGAACTGGACCTCGCCCTGCTGTCCGGCCGGCTGTGGGGCGAACTCGCCGCTGACTTCGGGGCGGCCGTCGAGTACGAGACCAAGGGCGGTGTCGTGGTGGCCTCGTCGCCGGACGGGCTCGCGGCGCTGGAGCGGTTCGCCGACGGACAGCGCGCCGCAGGGGTCGTCGCCGAACCGGTCGCGGGCGACGCCCTGTACGCACTCGAACCCCACCTCGCCCCCGGTCTGCCGGGCGGCGTCCACTATCCCCAGGACTGCCAGGTCATGCCCGCCCTGGCCGCCGCCCACCTCACCCGCGGCTCGGGCGCCCGGCTGTTCACCGGCCGTACGGTGACCGACGTACTGCGCACGCCGGCCGGCGCGGTGCGCGGGGTCCGAACGAACCTGGGCGACATCCACGCCCCCGCGGTCGTCAACGCCGCCGGCACCTGGGGCGGCGAACTCGCCGCGCTCGCGGGCGTCCCGCTGCCCGTCCTCCCGCGCCGCGGCTTCGTCCTGGTCACCGAACCCCTCCCGCGCAAGGTCCGCCACAAGGTCTACGCCGCCGACTACGTGGCCGACGTCGCCAGCGACTCGGCCGCGCTCCAGACCTCCCCGGTCGTCGAGGGCACGGCGGCGGGCCCGATCCTGATCGGCGCGAGCCGGGAACGCGTCGGCTTCGACCGGACCTTCTCACTGCCGGTCCTGCGGGCACTGGCGGCGGACGCGACGCGGCTGTTCCCGTTTCTGACGGACGTCCGCGCGATGCGTGCCTACCTCGGCTTCCGCCCGTACCTGCCCGACCACCTGCCCGCCGTCGGCCCCGACCCCCGCGTGCCCGGTCTGCATCACGCCTGCGGCCACGAGGGCGCCGGCATCGGACTGGCCACCGGCACCGGCCACTTGATCGCACAGGCCCTGACCGAGAAGACCCCCGACCTCGACCTGACGCCGTTCCGCCCCGACCGCTTCGGCGAGGAGGCCGTATGAGTACCCCTCTGGAGCTCGCCGACGCCCACCCGGGCCCGGCCTTCACGGTCACCCTCGACGGCCGGGAGATCGAGGCCCTGCCCGGCCAGACGGTCGCCGCCGCGCTGTGGGCGGCCGGGGTCACCTCCTGGCGGACCACCCGGGGCGCGGGCCGCGGGCGCGGCGTGTTCTGCGGCATCGGCGTCTGCTTCGACTGCCTGATCACCGTCAACGACCGCCCCAACCAACGGGCCTGTCTGGTGCCGTTGCACCCGGGCGACGCGATCCGGACCCAGGAAGGGACGGGGCACGATGACTGACCGCGACCCCGCAGACCGTGGAGCCCCGCACCTCGCCGTGATCGGCGCGGGGCCCGCAGGACTGGCCGCGGCCGTCGCCGCGGCCGCCCGAGGCGTCCGGGTCACGTTGATCGACTCGGCCGCGGCGGCGGGTGGCCAGTTCTACCGGCAGCCGGCCGACGGCCTGCGGGCCCGACGCCCGCAGGCCCTGCACCATCAGTGGCGGACCTGGGAGCGGCTGCGGGACGCGCTGGCGGCGCAGGTGGAGGCGCGCCGCGTACGGCATCTGACGGAACACCACGTCTGGTTCGTCGAGCGCCTGTCCGCCGGCGGATTCACCGTGCACGCCCTGCTCGGCCCCGAACAGCGGGACCCGGCCGAGGTACGCGCCGACGCCGTGCTCCTGGCCACCGGCGGCTACGAGAAGGTGCTGCCCTTCCCTGGCTGGACCCTCCCCGGCGTGGTCACGGCGGGCGGCGCCCAGGCCATGCTCAAGGGCGCCCTCGCGGTCTCCGGGCGGACCGCTGTCGTCGCCGGGACCGGCCCGCTGCTGCTGCCCGTGGCGACCGGGCTCGCCGCGGCCGGCGTCGAGGTCGCAGCCCTCGTGGAGTCCGCCGACCCGAAGGCGTTCCTGCGGCGCGCCCGGGCGCTGGTGGCGCAGCCCGCCAAGGTCGCCGAAGGCGCGCAGTACGCGGCCGAGTTGCTGCGCCACCGGGTGCGCCCGCTCGCGCGGCACACCGTCGTCGAGGCGCACGGCAGCGAACGGCTGGAGGCCGTCACCGTCGCCGCGCTCGACGTCGACGGGCGGGTCCGGCCCGGCACCGGACGCCGCTTCGCCTGCGACACCCTCGCCGTCGGCCACGGGATGCTCCCGCACACCGACCTCGCCGAGACCCTCGGCTGCGGCCTCGACGGACTCGCCGTACGCGTGGACGACGAGCAGCGCACCGACGTGCCCGGCGTCTGGGCCGCGGGGGAGACGACCGGCATCGGAGGGGCGGCGCTCTCGCTCGCCGAGGGGCACATCGCCGGACGATCGGCCGCCGCCCGTCTGCGCGGCACGCGGCCCGACCCGGACGGGTGGGCGGCCGCCGCCGAGGTTCGTACCGGACTGCGCGCCTTCTTCACCACGCTCGACTCCGTGTACGCGCCGCCCGCGCGCTGGACCGACCGGATCACCGACGACACCGTCGTCTGCCGCTGCGAGGAGGTCACCGGCGGCGCGATCCGGGCGGCGGTGGTGGAACTGGGCGCCGGGGACGCCAGGACCGTGAAGCTGCTGACCCGGGCCGGGATGGGGTGGTGCCAGGGACGGGTGTGCGGACCGGCGGTCGCGGGGCTCGCCGGGTGCGAACTCGGCGTCTCGCGCAGGCCGTTCGCCCGGCCCGTACCGCTCGGTGTGCTCGCGCGGGCGGGGGAGAACGAGGACGGCTGAGCGCCGAAGCCGACCGGTGCCGAAGCCGACCGGCGCCGGAGCCTGGCGGGCACCGGAGCCTGGCGGGTGTCGAAGCCGGCGGTCGCCTGACACCGGTACGAGATCAATGCAATGTCACACTCCACTGAGAGGGAACCCGAGATGACCGTCACCGAACACCGTCCCTGGCGTGGCGTCCTGGTCGCCACCGCCCTGCCGCTCGACGACAACCTCCGCGTGGACCACGGCAAGTACGCCGAGCACTGCTCCTGGCTCGTCGAGAACGGCTGCGACGGTGTCGTACCGAACGGGAGCCTCGGCGAGTACCAGGTGCTCGCCCCCGAGGAGCGGGCGAAGGCAGTGGAGACGGCCGTCGCCGCGATCGGCGGCACCCGCGTGATGCCCGGGGTGGCCGCCTACGGTTCGGCCGAGTCCCGGCGCTGGGCGGAGCAGGCCCGGGACGCGGGCTGTGCGTCGGTGATGCTGCTGCCGCCGAACGCCTACCGGGCCGACGAGCGCTCCGTCCTCGCCCACTACGAGGAGGTCGCCGGGGCGGGCGTCCCGGTCGTGGCCTACAACAACCCCATCGACACCAAGGTCGACCTCGTCCCCGAACTGCTCGCCAAACTGCACGGAGAGGGATACATCCAGGCGGTGAAGGAGTTCTCCGGCGACGTCCGGCGCGCCTACCAGCTCGCCGAACTCGCCCCGGAACTCGACCTGTTGATCGGCGCCGACGACGTCCTGCTGGAACTCGCGCTCGCCGGCGCCAAGGGCTGGGTGGCCGGCTACCCGAACGCGCTGCCCCGGGCCTGCGTGGAGCTGTACCGCGCGGCCGTCGGCGGCGACCTCGGCACCGCGAAGAAGCTGTACGAGCAGTTGCATCCGCTGCTGCGCTGGGACTCCAAGGTCGAGTTCGTGCAGGCGATCAAGCTCTCCATGGACATCGTGGGCCGGCACGGGGGACGCTGCCGTCCGCCCCGGGTGCCGCTGCTGCCGGAGCAGGAGGCGGCGATCCGCGCCGCGACCGAGAAGGCCGTGGCCGCCGGGCTCGCGTGATCACAAGGGAGGCTGGACCCATGCGCAGCAAACTCGTCCTGCACGCCGTCGACTCGCACACCGAGGGCATGCCCACCCGCGTGATCACCGGCGGGATCGGCACCGTCCCCGGCGCGACCATGAACGAGCGGCGCCTGTACTTCCGTGAGCACCGCGACGACATCAAGCAGCTCCTGATGAACGAGCCGCGCGGCCACTCGGCGATGAGCGGCGCCATCCTCCAGCCGCCCACCCGCCCCGACTGCGACTGGGGCGTGCTCTACATCGAGGTCTCCGGCTACCTCCCGATGTGCGGGCACGGCACGATCGGGGTCGCGACGGTGCTCGTCGAGACCGGCATGGTGGAGGCCGTCGAGCCGGTCACCACCATCCGGCTCGACACCCCGGCGGGTCTGGTCGTCGCCGAGGTGGCCGTAAAGGACGGTGCCGCCAAGGCGGTCACCCTGAAGAACGTGCCGTCCTTCTCCGTCGCCCTGGACCGCAAGATCACCCTCGCGGACGGGCGCACGGTGACATACGACATGGCGTACGGCGGCAACTTCTACGCCATCCTGCCGCTGGAGCAGTTCGGGCTGCCCTTCGACCGCTCCCGCAAGGACGACATCCTCCAGGCCGGCCTCTCCCTCATGGCGGCGATCAACGCCGAGGAGGAGCCCGTCCACCCGGAGGACCCGTCCATCCGCGGCTGCCACCACGTCCACCTGATCGCCCCCGGCGCCACCGCCCGCCACTCCCGGCACGCGATGGCCATCCACCCCGGCTGGTTCGACCGTTCGCCCTGCGGCACGGGCACGAGCGCCCGCATGGCGCAGCTGCACGCGCGCGGTGCACTGCCGCTGCACACCGAATTCGTGAACGAGTCCTTCATCGGCACCAGCTTCACCGGCCGGCTCCTCGGCACCACCGAGGTCGCCGGCCGTCCCGCCGTCCTGCCCAGTTTCACCGGCCGCGCGTGGATCACCGGGACCGCGCAGTACCTGCTCGATCCCTCGGACCCGTTCCCGGCCGGGTTCGTGCTCTAGGAACGGGCCCGGCCAAGGGCGGACGCCGGGGATAATGGCCGGTACCGCGTGACGGTAGCGCGTGACATTGCACCAACGCCTGACGGTCACGATGCACCAGGGCGCCTCACGGTCACGATGTACCAGGGCGCGTCACGATCAGGACGCACCGGCGCGTCACGATGTACCAGAGCATCGCGACGCACCGGCGCGTCACGATGCACCAGCTAGGAGACACCACATGGCCGCCCAGCGCACCGGCGCCCCGTCCGCCGCAGCCGCCCCGGCGCTGCCCAGTCTGGGCGGCAGGAAGAGCAGCTACCGGGAGCGGGTCGGCGACGCCCTGCGGGCCGCGCTGATCGCCGGGGAACTGCTCCCCGGCGAGGTGTACTCGGCGCCCACGCTCGCCGCCCGCTTCGGCGTCTCCGCGACGCCGGTGCGCGAGGCCATGCTCGACCTGGTCAAGGAGGGCCTGGTCGACACGGTTCCCAACAAGGGCTTCCGGGTCACCGCAGTCTCCGAGAAGCAGCTCGACGAGTACACCCACATCCGGGCCCTGATCGAGATCCCGACGGTGGTGGAACTGGCCCGCACCGCCGACAAGGTCTCCCTGGAAGCGCTGCGCCCCGCCGCCCGGGAGATCGTCCAGGCCGCCGTCTCCGGTGACCTCATCGCGTACGTCGAGGCCGACACCCGCTTCCACCTCGGCCTGCTCGCCCTCGCCGGCAACGTCCACCTCGTCGAGGTCGTCGGTGACCTCCGCAAGCGCTCCCGCCTCTACGGCCTCACCGCACTCGTCGAGGCCGGCCGCCTCCTCGCCTCCGCCGAGGAGCACCTCGAACTCATCGACGCCCTGATCGCCCGCGACGAGAAGGCCGTGCGCGAGGTCATGACGCGCCACCTGGGGCACGTGCGCGGACTCTGGGCCGCGAAGAAGTAGACGCCGCCGGAACGCAAGCCGCTTGCGCTTCTTGCGCTATTCTTGCGTCCATGACGCGACGACTTGCTGAAGTGGCGAAGAAGGTCGGGGTCAGCGAGGCCACGGTCAGCCGGGTGCTCAACGACAAGCCCGGAGTCTCCGAGGCCACCCGGCAGGCGGTGCTCTCCGCGCTGGACGTCCTCGGCTACGAGCGGCCCACGCAGCTGCGCGGCGAACGCGCCCGGCTCGTCGGCCTGGTGCTGCCCGAGCTCCAGAACCCGATCTTCCCGGCGTTCGCGGAGGTGATCGGCGGCGCGCTCGCCCAGCTGGGCCTGACCCCGGTGCTGTGCACCCAGACCAAGGGCGGGGTGTCCGAGGCCGACTATGTCGCGTTGCTGCTGCAACAGCAGGTCTCCGGGGTGGTGTTCGCCGGCGGGTTGTACGCCCAGGCCGACGCGCCGCACGACCACTACAAGGAGCTCGCCGACCGCAACATCCCGGTGGTGCTGGTCAACGCGGCCATCGAACACCTCGGCTTCCCGGCGGTCTCGTGCGACGACGCCGTGGCCGTCGAGCAGGCCTGGCGGCATCTGGCCTCGCTCGGGCACGAGCGCATCGGGCTGGTGCTCGGGCCGGGTGACCACATGCCGTCGGCGCGTAAGCTGGCCGCCGCGCGCAGCGTCGCGGGGGACCTGCCCGACGAGCGTGTGGCGCGGGCCATCTTCTCGATCGAGGGGGGTCACGCCGCCGCCGGCCGGCTGATCGACCGCGGGGTCACCGGCATCATCTGCGCGAGCGACCCCCTGGCGCTCGGCGCGATCAGGGCCGCCCGCCGCAAGGGGCTCGACGTCCCGTCGGAGGTCTCCGTGGTCGGCTACGACGACTCGGCTTTCATGAACTGCACCGAGCCTCCGCTCACCACCGTCCGCCAGCCCATCGAGGCCATGGGCAGGGCGGCCGTGGAGCTGCTGAGCGCGCAGATCGCCGGCACCGCCGTACCCGCGGAAGAGCTCCTCTTCGAGCCGGAGTTGGTGGTGCGGGGCTCGACGGCGCAGGCCCCTCGCGCCTGACGCCCCCGCCCCGCGGCGCATCCCGTCGTCCCTGAGGGATGCATTCCGCTGTTAAAAAATTTCAAATCTCGCGCGACATCTTGCGTTCAGATGTTGGCGGTGCTTGAGTGTGCGGCGCCCACCGCTCCTGCCCAGAGGGGTCCACCGATGAGAAGCACCGGGTTCCGCCGTACCTTCGCCACGCTGAGCGTCTGCTCCCTCGCCCTGGCCGTGTCCGCCTGCGGTTCGGGCGGCGACGACTCGGCGAGCGGAAAGACCCGCGTCACGGTCAACTGCATGCCGCCCAAGAGCGCCAAGGTCGACCGCCAGTTCTTCGAGCAGGACATCGCGTCCTTCGAGAAGGCCAACCCGGACATCGACGTCGTCGCGCACGACGCGTTCCCCTGCCAGGACCCGAAGACCTTCGACGCCAAGCTCGCCGGCGGGCAGATGGAGGACGTCTTCTACACGTACTTCACCGACGCCCGGCACGTCGTCGACATCAACCAGGCGGCCGATCTCACCTCGTACGTCAAGGAGTTGAAGAGCTACGGGACCATCCAGCAGCAGCTGCGCGACATCTACACCGTCGACGGCAAGATCTACGGCATCCCGCGCACCGGCTACTCGATGGGCCTGATCTACAACAAGAAGCTCTTCGAGAAGGCCGGCCTCGACCCCGAGAAGCCCCCGGCCACCTGGGACGAACTGCGCGCCGCCGCCAAGAGGATCGCCGGCCTCGGAGGCGGCACCGTCGGCTACGCCGACTACAGCGCCCAGAACCAGGGCGGCTGGCACTTCACCGCCGAGCTTTACTCGCAGGGCGGCGACGTCGTCAGCGCCGACGGCAAGAAGGCCACCGTCGACACCCCCGAGGGCCGCGCCGTGCTCCGGAACCTGCACGACATGCGCTGGACCGACAACTCCATGGGCAGCAAGCAGCTCCTGGTCATCAACGACGTCCAGCAGATGATGGGCTCCGGCAAGCTCGGCATGTACCTCTCCGCCCCCGACAACATCCCGATCCTGGTCAAGGAGAAGGGCGGCGACTACAAGGACCTCGCGCTCGCCCCGATGCCCGGCGGCGAGGGCACGCTCATCGGCGGCGACGGCTACATGTTCAACAAGAAGGCGAGCCCCGAGCAGATCCGCGCCGGCCTGAAGTGGCTGGACCACATGTTCCTCACGCCCGGGGACGGCTTCCTCGGCGACTACGCCCGCGCCAAGAAGAACGACGCCCCCGTCGGACTGCCCGAGCCCCGGCTGTTCACCGGCGCCGCCGACGCCAAGGACCAGCAGGTCAAGGAGGCCAACGCCAACGTCCCGGTGGACAACTACCAGGCCTTCCTCGACGGCAACCAGAGCCTCGACATGAAGATCGAGCCGCCCAGCGCCCAGCAGATCTACTCCGTCCTCGACGGGGTCGTCTCCGCCGTCCTCACCAAGAAGGACGCCGACATCGACCAGCTCCTGAAGGACGCCTCCGGGAAGATCGACAGCATCCTGGCCCGGGGCTGACGGTCCATGACCGAGACGGCTCAGCGACGGACCGTCGCGAAGGTCGCGGTCCACCCGATGCAGGCGCCGCCCCCGGCAGGGGACCGGAGGCGGCGCCGCCTCCTCGACCAGGCCCGCGCCTACGGCTTCCTCATCGGCGGCCTCGTCTGCTTCGCCCTGTTCTCCTGGTACCCGGCGATCCGCGCCGTCGTGATCGCCTTCCAGAAGTACACGCCCGGCAGCGACCCCGAGTGGGTCGGCACCGCCAACTTCACCCGCGTCTTCGGCGACCCGGAGTTCGCGGCGGCCTGGCGCAACACCCTCACCTTCACGTTGCTGGCCCTGCTGATCGGCTTCGCGATCCCGTTCGTGCTCGCCCTGGTCCTCAACGAGTTGCGGCACGCCAAGGCGTTCTTCCGGGTCGTGGTCTACCTGCCGGTAATGATCCCGCCGGTGGTCAGCGCCCTGCTGTGGAAGTGGTTCTACGACCCCGGCACCGGCCTCGCCAACGAGGCGCTGCGGTTCCTGCACCTGCCCACCTCGAACTGGTCCAACGGCGCCGACACCGCGCTCGTCTCCCTGGTGATCGTCGCGACCTGGGCCAACATGGGCGGCACCGTGCTCATCTACCTCGCGGCGCTCCAGTCCATCCCGGGCGAGCTGTACGAGGCGGCCGAACTCGACGGCGCGAACCTCCTCCAGCGCATCCGGCACGTCACGGTCCCGCAGACCCGCTTCGTGATCCTGATGCTGATGCTCCTTCAGATCATCGCCACGATGCAGGTCTTCACCGAACCGTTCGTCATCACGGGCGGCGGCCCGGAGAACGCCACGGTCACCGTCCTGTACCTGATCTACAAGTACGCCTTCCTCTACAACGACTTCGGCGGCGCCTGTGCCCTCAGCGTCATGCTGCTCGTGCTCCTGGGCGCCTTCTCCGCCGTATACCTGCGTCTGACACGCACCGAAGGGGAGGACGCATGAGCACCCGGACCCTTCTCTCCCCGGCGGCCCTGGCACGCCCCCGCGGCAAGGCCGCCTACTGGTCCGTCTTCACCGGCACCGTCCTGCTGTTCGCGCTCGCCTTCCTCTTCCCCGTGTACTGGATGGTGACGGGCGCGATGAAGTCACCGGACGAGGTGGCGCGGACCCCGCCCACCCTCGTACCGGAGCAGTGGCACCTCAGCGGCTACACGGATGCCTGGGACCTGATGCAGCTGCCCAGCCACCTCTGGAACACGGTCGTCCAGGCCGCCGGTGCCTGGCTGTTCCAGATCGTGTTCTGCACGGCCGCCGCCTATGCGCTGTCCAAACTGCGGCCCGTCTTCGGCAAGGTGGTCCTCGGCGGCATCCTCGCCACCCTGATGGTCCCGGCCCAGGCGCTGGTCGTACCGAAGTACCTGACCGTGGCGGACCTGGGACTGCTCAACGACCCGCTCGCCATCTGGCTGCCGGCCGTCGCCAACGCCTTCAACCTCTATCTGCTGAAGCGGTTCTTCGACCAGCTCCCGCGCGATGTCCTGGAGGCCGCCGAGATCGACGGCGCCGGAAAGCTGCGCACCCTGTGGTCCATCGTGCTGCCGATGTCCCGGCCGGTCCTCGGCGTGGTCTCGATCTTTGCCCTGGTGGCCGTCTGGCAGGACTTCCTCTGGCCGCTGATGGTCTTCTCCGACACCGACAAGCAGCCGATCAGCGTGGCGCTCGTCCAACTGTCGCAGAACATCCAGCTGACCGTGCTCATCGCCGCGATGGTGATCGCCAGCATCCCCATGGTCGCGATGTTCCTGGTCTTCCAGCGGCACATCATCGCCGGGATCGGCGCGGGCAGCACCAAGGGCTGACGCCCTCCTCCCACCGCCCGCCCTCCTCCTTCCGACAGAAAGGGCCGCACCGTGGCACAGCCCCGTCATGCCGCCGCACAGTGGTGGCGCTCCGCCGTCATCTACCAGGTCTACGTCCGCAGCTTCGCGGACGGCGACGGCGACGGCACCGGCGACCTCGCGGGCGTCCGCGCCCGGCTGCTGTATCTCGCCGAACTCGGCGTGGACGCCCTGTGGTTCACGCCCTGGTATGTCTCACCGCTGAAGGACGGCGGCTACGACGTCGCCGACTACCGCGCGATCGACCCGGCGTTCGGCACCCTGGCCGAGGCGGAGAAGCTCATCGCCGAGGCGGGTGAACTGGGCATCCGCACGATCGTCGACATCGTGCCCAACCACGTCTCCGACCGGCATGCCTGGTTCCGGGCCGCACTCGCCGCCGGACCCGGCAGCCCGGAGCGCGAGCTGTTCCACTTCCGGCCCGGACGCGGCCCGGACGGCGACCTGCCGCCCAACGACTGGCCGTCGCAGTTCGTCGGCTCCACCGAACCCGTGTGGACCCGCCTGCCGGACGGCGAGTGGTACCTCCACCTGTTCACGCCCGAACAGCCCGACCTCAACTGGGCCCACCCCGTGGTCCGCCAGGAGCACGAGGACATCCTGCGCTTCTGGTTCGAGCGGGGCGTGGCCGGCGTCCGCATCGACTCGGCCGCGCTGCTCGCCAAGGACCCCGAGCTCACCGACCTCGCCGACGGTCCCGACCCGCACCCCTTCGTCGACCGCGACGAACTCCACGACATCTACCGCTCCTGGCGCACCGTCGCCGACGACTACGACGGCGTCTTCGTCGGCGAGGTCTGGCTCCCCGACCCCGAGCGCTTCGCCCGCTATCTGCGCCCGGACGAGCTGCACACGGCGTTCAACTTCGCGTTCCTGTCCTGTCCCTGGGACGCCGAGCGGCTGCGGGCGTCCATCGACACGACCCTCGCCGAGCACGCCCCCGTCGGCGCCCCCGCCACCTGGGTGCTGTGCAACCACGACGTCACCCGCACGGTGACCCGCTACGGTCGCGCCGACACCGGCTTCGACTTCGCCGCGAAGGCCTTCGGCACCCCGACCGACCTCGCTGTCGGCACCCGGCGTGCCCGGGCGGCCGCGCTGCTCTCGCTCGCCCTGCCCGGGGCCGTCTACGTCTACCAGGGCGAGGAACTCGGCCTGCCCGAGGCCGACATCCCCCTCGACCGCATCGAGGACCCGATGCACGGCCGCTCCGGCGGCACCGACCCCGGCCGGGACGGCTGCCGGGTACCGCTGCCCTGGGCGGCCGGAGAACCGCACGCCGGCTTCGGTTCGCAGGAGGAGCCCTGGCTTCCGCAGCCCGCCGGCTGGGCCGCGTACGCCGCCGACCGGCAGGCCGCCGACCCCGGCTCGATGCTCGGCCTCTACCGCCGGGCGATCGCGCTGCGCCCGGAGTTCGGCGACGGCCCCCTCACCTGGCTGCCGGCGCCCGAGGGCGTGCTCGCCTTCACCCGGGCGCCGGGCGTGACCTGCCTGGTGAACCTCGCCGACGAGCCCGCCGACCTGCCCGACCACACCGAACTCCTGCTCGCCAGCGGCCCCTTGGACCCCCACGGGAGGCTGCCGAAGGACACCGCGGCCTGGCTGCGCACCTGACCGCGGGCTGCTATCCCCGCACCCCCACACGAAGGGATCAGCACATGCGGTACCCGCCCAGAACTGTCAGGATCATGCCAATAGCGATGACGGTCGCCCTCGCCGCCGGCCTGCTCACCGCGACGGCGCCCACCGCGCAGGCGGCCGCCGGCGCCACCTTCCCGTTCACCTCGGTCGAGGCCGAGTCCGCCACCACGACCGGCACGAGGATCGGGCCCGACCACACCCAGGGCACCCTCGCCTCGGAAGCCTCCGGACGCCAGGCGGTACGCCTGAACTCCGGCCGGCGCGTCGAGTTCACCGCGCCGCGCGCGGCCAACGCCCTGAACGTCGCCTACAGCGTCCCCGACGGCCAGAGCGGCTCACTGAACGTGTACGTCAACGGCACCAAGCTCGCGAAGTCCATCGCCGTCACCTCCAAGTACTCCTACGTCGACACCGGCTGGATCCCGGGCTCGAAGACCCACCACTTCTACGACAACGCCCGGCTGCTGCTCGGGCGGAACGTGCAGGCCGGCGACAAGGTGGCTCTGGAGGCGGCGAACGTCCAGGTCACGGTGGACGTAGCCGACTTCGAGCAGGTCGCGGGCGCGGCGAGCCGGCCCGCCGGGTCGGTGTCGGTGACGTCCAGGGGCGCCGACCCCAGCGGCCGGGGCGACTCCACGCAGGCCTTCCGGGACGCCATCGCCTCGGCGCAGGGCGGCGTCGTGTGGATCCCACCGGGGGAGTACCGGCTGACGTCCTCCCTCAGTGGGGTCCAGAACGTCACCCTCCAGGGCGCGGGCAGCTGGCACTCGGTCGTACGCACCTCGCGCTTCATCGACCAGTCGAGCTCGTCCGGAAGCGTCCACATCAAGGACTTCGCGGTCATCGGCGAGGTCACCGAGCGGGTGGACTCCAACCCCGACAACTTCGTCAACGGCTCGCTGGGGGCGAACAGTTCCGTCTCCGGGATGTGGCTCCAGCACCTCAAGGTCGGCCTCTGGCTGATGGGCGACAACGACAACCTCGTCGTCGAGAACAACCGCTTCCTCGACATGACCGCCGACGGCCTCAACCTCAACGGCAACGCGCGCGGCGTGAAGGTCCGGGGCAACTTCCTGCGCAACCAGGGCGACGACGCGCTCGCCATGTGGTCGCTGAACGCGCCGGACATCAGCAGCAGCTTCGAGAACAACACCATCACCCAGCCGAACCTCGCCAACGGCATCGCGATCTACGGCGGCACCGACATCACCGTCAGGAACAACCTGATCTCCGACACCAACGCCCTCGGCAGCGGCATCGCGATCTCCAACCAGAAGTTCATGGACCCCTTCCACCCGCTGTCCGGCACCATCACGGTCGACGGCAACACGCTCGTCCGCACGGGCGCGATGAACCCCAACTGGAACCACCCCATGGGCGCCCTGCGCGTCGACTCCTACGACAGTGCCGTCGAGGCGCAGGTGAGGATCACCGACACGACGATCACCGACAGTCCGTACAGCGCCTTCGAGTTCGTCTCGGGCGGCGGACGGGGCCTCGCCGCCAAGAACGTCACCGTCGACGGCGCCACCGTCCGCAACACCGGCACGGTCGTCGTCCAGGCCGAGACCCAGGGCGCCGCCGCCTTCCGCGACGTCACGGCGACCGGCGTGGGCGCTGCGGGCATCTACAACTGCCCCTACCCCGCGGGCTCCGGGCCCTTCACGCTCACCGACGGCGGCGGCAACTCCGGCTGGAGCAGCACCTGGTCCGACTGCTCGACCTGGCCGCAGCCCGGGCAGAGCAACCCCGACCCGGACCCGGCGCGCAACCTCGCCAAGGGCCGCCCGGCCACCGCCACCGGCTCGCAGGACGTCTACACGCCCGGCAAGGCGGTCGACGGCGATGCCGGCAGCTACTGGGAGTCGAGCAACAACGCCTTCCCGCAGTCCCTGACGGTCGACCTCGGCTCCCGCGAGGCGGTGCGGCGTCTGGTGCTCAGGCTGCCGCCGTCCCCGGCGTGGGGCGCGCGCACCCAGACCGTGACGGTGCTGGGCAGCACCGACGGCTCGAACTTCTCCACGGTCGTCGGCGCCACCGGCCACCGCTTCGACCCGGCCGGCGGCAACACGGTGACCGTAGCCCTGCCCGGTGGCACCGAGCTGCGCCACCTGCGGCTGTCGGTGAGCGCCAACACCGGCTGGCCGGCTGCCCAGTTCAGTGAGGTGGAGGCGTATCCGACTTCGTGAACGCGTCCTGCACGACCCCGCGCTTCGCCGCCTGGATCTGCTCGTACACATGGGTCCGCAGCTCGGCGAAGCGCGGGTCGACGCGGGTGTGCAACTGGTCGCGCTCGGCGGGCAGATCGACCTTCAGCTGCTCCCGTACCACGGTGGGGGAGGCGGACAGCACGATCACCCGCTCACCCAGGTACACGGCCTCGTCGATGTCATGGGTGACGAACAGGATCGTGATGCCGCGCTCCCGCCACAGCCCCCGCACCAGGTCCTCCAGGTCGGCGCGCGTCTGCGCGTCGACCGCCGCGAACGGCTCGTCCATCAGCAGGACCCGGGGCTCGTACGCCAGCGCCCGGGCGATGGCGACGCGCTGCTGCATGCCGCCCGAGAGCTGCCACGGATACGCCCCCACGGCGTCCGCGAGCCCCACCGACTCCAGCGCGTCACGCACCAGCTCCCGACGCCGTGCCTTGCCCAAGCCCTTCTGCTTCAGTGGCAGTTCGACGTTCTCGCCGACCCGCATCCAGGGGAAGAGGCTGCGCCCGTACTCCTGGAACACGAACGCCATCCCGGGCGGCGGCCCGCTCACCCGGCGCCCCTGAAGGAGCACCTCGCCGCCCGTCGGCGTCAGCAGTCCGCCCATGCACCTCAGCAGGGTCGTCTTCCCGCAGCCCGACGGTCCGACGAGACAGACGAGTTCCCCGGCGTCCACGGTGAAGGTGAGGTCGCGCACCGCCTCCACGCGCCGCCCGGAGCCCTCGTAGACCTTCTTCAGGGCGCGTACGTCGAGCATGACCCTCCCCTTCACGGTGTTCACTCAGGACCGCCGGGTGGTCGCGCGCAGACCGTGGTACCAGCCGAGAACCCGGCGCTCGACCAGCTGGAACACGACGGAGAGCAGGAAGCCGAGCAGACCGAGGACGAGGATCCCGGTCCACATGTCGGGGATCGCGAAGCTGCGCTGGAACTGGACGACGGTGAAGCCGATGCCGTTGTTCGCGGCGAACATCTCGCTGATGACCATCAGGATGATGCCGATCGACAGCGCCTGGCGCAGCCCGGCGAAGATCTGCGGGCTCGCCGAGGGCAGCACCAGATGCCGCAGCCGGGCGAGACCGGAGACGCCGTACGAACGGGCCGTCTCCAGCATCACCGGGTCGACCGCGCGCACCCCCTCCACGGTGTTGAGCAGGACGGGCCACACGCAGCCGCTCGCGATCACGACGATCTTCATGCTGTCGCCGATCCCCGCGAACAGCATGATGACCGGCACCAGCACGGGCGGCGGCACCGCACGCAGGAACTCCAGGACCGGCTCGCACACCGCGCGCACCGCCCGGTAGGAGCCGATGACCGTGCCGAGCGCGACGCCGACGAGGGCGGCGAGCGCATAGCCCACGAGGAGCCGCAGCAGGCTCGGTACGACATCGGCGCGCAGCCGGTCGGCGGTCCAGACGTCCGGGAAGGTGTCCACGATCGTCCGCAGCGGCGGCCAGAACGGGTCCGTGCTGCCGGCCGACGCCGCCCACCACACGACGACCAGGACGACGGGCAACGCGAGGGCGAACAGGGACCTGAGCAGCAGACGCGCGATCACACCGCCACCTCCCCGCGCACCGACTGGTGCCAGGCCAGCGCCCATCGTTCCACCGTGCGCGCGCCGACGTTGATGATCAGCCCGAGCAGGCCCGCGACCACGATGAGCGCGTACATCTCCGGCACCGCCTGCGAGGTCTGCGCCACCGCGATCTGCTGCCCCAACCCCGGTGCGCCGATGACGAGTTCGGCGGTGATCGCGAGGATCAGTGCCACCGCGGCGGCCAGCCGCACGCCGGTCATGACGTACGGCAGCGCGGTCGGCCACAGCACATGGCGGACGCGCGCCCAGGTGCCGAGGCCGTACGAGCGCGCCGTCTCCTCGGCGACCGGGTCGACGTCCTGGACGCCGTACAGGGTCTGGATCAGCACCTGCCAGAAGGAGGCGTAGACGACGAGAAGGAGGACCGACCGCAGTTCGGTGCCGTACATCAGCACCGCCAGCGGGATCAGCGCCACCGACGGGATCGGGCGCAGGAACTCGATCGTGGAGGCCGTGGCCGCGCGCAGATACGGCACCACGGAGACGACGACGCCCGCGACGACGCCCGCGCAGACCGCGATGGCGAGGCCCAGGGCCCAGCCGGTGAGGGTGTCGCCGAGGGCGTGCCAGAAGGCGTCGTCGGCGAGTTCGTCGCCGAGGGCCGAGGCGATCCGGCTGGTCGGCGGGAAGTACGCCTCCTTGACCAGGCCGAGCCGCGGCACCGCCTCGCCCAGGGCGAGGAATGCCGCGAGCCCGGCCGCACCGAGTGCGAGGTTCCTTCCAGGAGTCACGGCAGGAGCGCGTCCAGGTCGGGTGTCTTCTTGAACAGTCCGTCCTCCTCGCCGAGTTTCATGAGGGCCTCGATGGAGGGGCGGTTCGCCTCGGCCGGCCACTTGGGCAGGACGACCTGCTCCAGCACCGACGCCGGGATCTTGGTGTACGTGGTGACGATCTGCCGTGCCTCGTCCGGGTGGGCCTCGGCGTACGCGAGGGACTCGGCGGTGGCGTCCTGGAACTTCTCGACCACGTCCGGGTGCTGCTGCGCGTACTGCGTCGAGGTGAAGTACATCGCGACGGTGAGCTCGGGCGCGACGTCGATCAGCGGGGAGGCGATCTCGCGGCCGCCCTGGCTGCGGATGGTGGCGGTCGCCGGTTCCACCACGCACGCGGCGTCGATCTGGCCCTGGTCGAGGGCGGCGGGCATCTGGTCGAAGGCCATCTCGACGAGCTCGACCTCGTCCGGGTCGCCGCCCGCCTCGCGCACGGCCTGACGGACCGCGGTCTCGTTGATGTTCTTCAGGGTGTTGATGGCGACCTTCCTGCCCTCCAGGTCCTTCGCCGACTTGACGGGGCTGTCCTCCTTGACCATCAGGCCGTTGAAGTCCTTGCCCCGCACGCCGGTCGACGCGATGCCGTTGGCGACGGCCTTCACCGGGACGCCGTTGGACTGGGCCACCATCAGGGACGTCACATTGCTGAAGCCGAACTGGAACTGACCGCTGGCCACACCCGGCACGATCGCCGCACCGCCCTGAGCGGTCGTGAACTCCAGCTTCAGGCCCTGCTTCTCGAAGAAGCCCTTCTTCTGGCCGAGATACAGCGGCGCGACATCGACGATCGGGATGAGGCCCAGCTTGACGGTGGTGACCCCGCCGGACGACGCTCCCGCGTCCGGCGAGTCGCCGTCGGACGAGCCACAGGCCGTCCCGACGAGCAGCAGGGCGCCGGCGGCGAGACCGGCGGACAGACGACGCATGGCTCCTCCTGTACAGACAACGTGCAACGGTGTTCCGACAGGTTGTGCGCAAGGCGCACAGTAGTGCGCGGGATTGCTCAGCGGGAAGGTAGAAGCCTCAAACACATCCGGTCAATGGGTTCACCAAGATTCGCCGACAACATTGTTGACACTTCTGGAGGTGGCGATGTCCGACGAGGCCCGCGCACCGCACTTCGTGAAGTCCTTCGAACGCGGACTCGCCGTCATCCGCTGCTTCGACGCCGACCACCCCGCGCGCACGCTCAGCGACGTCGCCCACACCTGCGACCTGACCCGCGCCGCCGCCCGCCGCCTGCTGCTGACCCTCGCCGACCTCGGCTACGTCCACCAGGACGGCCGCCTCTTCCGCCTGACGCCGCGCGTGCTGGAACTCGGCTACTCCTACCTAGCCGGCTACACCCTGCCCCAGATCGCCGAGCCCCATCTGGAGCAACTCGTCGCGCAGGTACGGGAGTCGTCGTCGCTGTGCGTCCTCGACGGGGACGACATCGTGTACGTCGCCCGGGTCGCGACCCGCCGCATCATGACGGCGTCCATCACGGTGGGGACGCGCTTCCCGGCGTACGTCACGTCGGTGGGCCGGGTGATCCTCGCGCACGGTCCGCAGGAGCGGGTCGAAGTCCTGCTCGGCCGCGTCGAGTTGAATCCCCTGACCGGGCGCACCATCACCTCGCCGGACGACCTGCGGGCGGAGCTGAGCCGCGTCCGCCGGCAGGGCTACGCCGTCGTCGACCAGGAGCTGGAGGAGGGGCTGATGTCGGTCGCCGCTCCGGTCCGGGACCGGGACGGCGAGGTGGTCGCGGCGGTCAACATCGCCGTGCACGCAGGCCGCAACACCGTGGACTCGGTGCGGCGCGACCTGCTGCCGCGGCTGCGCTCGACGGTCGCCGCGATCGAGGCCGACCTGCGCATCACAAGTCCAGGACCAGCCGCTTCCCCCGGCAGCGGGACACACAGATCATCATCGTCTCGCCGCTCTCCTGCTCCTGGCGCGTGAGAACGGAGTCCCGGTGGTCCGGGGTGCCGTCGAGGACGTCGGTCTCGCAGGTCCCGCAGGTGCCCTCGGTGCAGGAGTAGAGCACCTCGACGCCGGCCGCCCGCACGGTGTCCAGCACGGAGACACCGGGCGCGACGGTGAGCGTTCGCCCGCTCCGCGCCAGCTCGACCTCGAACTCGCCGTCCGCGCCGACGGGTTGCTCCTTCGGCTGGAACCGCTCGACGTGCAGCACCCCGGCCGGGCACAACTCCTCTACGGCGTCGAGCAGCGGTCCGGGACCGCAGCAGTAGACGAGCGTGCCGTCGGGGCGCCCGCCGAGCACCGAGGCGAGGTCCAGCAGGCCGGACTCGTCCTGCGGGGCGACGGTGACCCGGTGGCCGTACCGCCCCAGTTCCTGGGTGAACGCCATGGACCGACGGGTCCGCCCGCCGTACAGCAGCGCCCATTCGGCGCCCGCCGCCTCGGCCGCGGCCAGCATCGGCAGGATCGGGGTGATGCCGATGCCGCCGGCGACGAAGCGGTAGCGGGGCGCGGGCTCCAGCCGGAAGTGATTGCGCGGGCCGCGCACCCGGACCTTGTCGCCGTGCCCCAACTGCTCGTGCACATGCGCGGATCCACCGCGCCCGTCCGGCTCAAGAAGTACGGCGATCCGCCACTCCGTCCGGTCGGCAGGATCACCGCACAACGAGTACTGCCGCTCCAGCCCCGGCCCGAGCACGACGTCGACGTGGGCGCCGGGCTCCCAGGCGGGGAGCTGATCGCCGAGTGGGTGGCGCAGGGTGAGGGCGAGGACGCCGTCGGCCGCGAACTCCCTGCGTCCGACGACGAGTTCGACTTCGTGGACGACTTCACTCATGAACGGTTTCCTCGCGGCTGGTGCCCCTGGGGATGCGCGAGCATCCACTCCCACATCTCCACCGGGTCCTGCGCGGTGTGCTCGCGCCCGCAGTGGCAGGTGCCGTGCAGGACGTCGGTGCCCGGCAGCCAGTCGATGCGGTAGATCTCGCCGGTCGGACCGGTGCTGCTCACAGGACCTTCTCCACGGGCTTGTCGCCCTCCTCGACCAGCCGGGCGAGAATACGGCGGGCGGCCAGGCCGCCGGTGTCTATGTTGATGCTCAGCTCCTGGTAGCCGTGGCGCTCGGTGCCGAGGGTCCGCTGGAGCAGGTCGAGGGCGTTGACGTCCTGCATGACGACCGTGTGGTTGTTGCCTCGCAGGAACTCGGTGACCTCGTCGTCGTCCGTCGCCCAGTCCCGCGAGACCGCCCAGAAGTCGTACACCTTGCCGTCGCCGGAGGGCGTGATGGCGTAGGTGACCTCGGTGTGGAAGCCGCCCGGGTCGGTGCCGTCCGGCTCGGGCACCACGCCGACGGGTGCGACGCGGCTGTGCAGCAGATACAGGCAGGGGGCGAAGTACTCGATGTCCTGCCAGCGGGTGATCCGGCCCTCGATGCCGGTCGACCTGGCGTAGAACGGCGGGCACTCGGCGTCGTCCATGTGCCGGCTCACCCGTACGATCCCGGCGCCCTCGTCGACCTCCGTGGTGATCGGCGTCTCGGCGACCTCGGGGGTGCCGATGTAGCCGCCGTGGAGGTAGGTCTCGTGGGAGAGGTCGAGGAGGTTGTCGACGAGCAGGCCGTAGTCGCAGTCGATGGGCTCCATGCCGCGCACGGTGACCCAGCCGGGGGAGTCGAGGTGCCTGGCCCGCGGGATGCCCTGCGGATCGGCGAGCGCCGGGTCGCCGATCCACACCCAGATCAGGGAGTCCAGTTCGACGACCGGGTACGAGGCGACACGCGCCGTCCGCGGAACGCGTTTCTGCCCCGGCACGTACACGCACGTGCCCGTCGTGTCGTACGTGAACCCGTGATACCCGCACACGATCCGGTCGCCGTCCAGCCGCGTCGGCGCCTCCGACAGCGGGTAACGCCGATGCACACACCGGTCGTGCAGCACGACCGGCGTCCCCTCCTCCTCGGTCCGGTACAGCACGAGCGTCTCACCGAGAATCGTCCGCCCGAGCAACTCCCGCCCGACCTCTTGGCTGTAGGCGGCGACGTACCACTGGTTCCTGGCGAAAGTCGTCATGTGCGGCATGGCGTTCGGCTCCCGTCGTTGGGTCGTGGCGTCATCGTCGATACCGGCCGCACGGGGGCGCAATACGGCTTCCGTGTCACGGAAGAGTGCGTTGAAACTCCCTGGTGAAGGTACTGATGCTGGGCACTGCGCCGCTGCGCGCCGGCAAGGGTGACAGCAGCCATGCCGTCTGCCCGCGGTGACGGGCGTGTCCATCGGCGACCACCCGGTCGAGGCATATGCCCGTTTTCTTGCTTTCCTGGCTCCTCTTTGGCGGCATACGGCCGGTACAGCGGCAGAATTTGCATCACTGCAGATCAAAGCTGGTCGTGGCCGCGAGGGGAGTGAGTCCGGGTCGAATCTGGGTCGAATCGCCTCGTTCGGTGGGTTGGTGAAGGTCAAATTCATGATCAGACGTCAAGGTCGCGTGAGTGGCTGCAGAACCCGAGGTCCAGGGCCGCGATGGTCGTGCGGCTGATTTGCCCACGGTCCTCAATGGTCGACGCTGAACCGCCGACTTGTATGGGGGGAGCGGCCAACCCGACCGCGTCCCGCTCCCCCCATACAAGTCGGCGGTTCATGGCTTTCCGTGTGTCCGTGGTTGTGATCGTCGAAGTCGTCGTGGCCCATGACTGTCCCTTCAAGCGTGCAAGGTCGAGCAGGAGGAGGGAGGTTGATGGGGCAGGGCGGTGGAGCTGTCGGTCAGCTACAGCCCTTGTCCTCGGCGCCGGGGCAGACTGCCTCGGCATTCACGGTGAGCACTGTGCCCAGCAGGTCACCCAGTGCGTGGGCGAGCTGGGGAGCGCTGAGTTCGTACCGGACGCGGCGGCCTTCCGGAACCGCGACGACGAGGCCGCAGTCGCGCAGGCAGGCGAGGTGGTTGGAGAGCCGGGTGCGACTGATGCCCAACTGGTCCGCCAACTCGGCGGGGTGGTTGGAGTGTTCTCGCAGGGCGAGCAGGAGTCGGCAGCGGATCGGATCGGCCAGGGCGCGCCCGAAGCGCGCGAGCACCTCGGCCTGGGTGGCGGCGACGAGCACCATTTGACGGTACAGGAATCGCTGAATTCAGAGAAAGGTGTATCACTCGAACGAGCGCATGGGGGTGCGATGGCCCGCCGTTCCAGCGCTGCCGCGGACCATCGCTTGCGCAGGACTACCTGGGCGCTGAGCCGCGCTCCTTGAGCATGCTGGTCATCAGCCCCATCTCCGACTGCTGACCCTGGACCATGCCTTCCGCGAGCCTCTTCTCAGTGCCGACATCGCACTGCTTGACGCACGCACGGGCCATGTCCACGCCCGCCATGTGGTGGTCGTACATGAGCTGGAGGTAGAGGACTTCGGCTTGCTTGCCCTCCAGTTGGCGAAGTCTGTCCAGCTCGGAGTTGGTGGCCATGCCCGGCATGAGGGAGCCGTCCTTCGGCTCGTGGCCCATGTGCCCACCGCCCTCATCCAGCTCATGTACCCGTCGGACGAGCTCTTGGGCAGTCCCCACAGGTCCAGCCAGCCGAGCAGCATGCCGCGTTGGTTGGCCTGGGTCTGCGCGACGTCGTACGCGAGCCGGCGGACGTCTTCGTCGTCCGTCTGGTCACGCACGATGTAGGACATCTCCACCGCCTGCTGGTGGTGGACGGCCATGTCGCGGGCGAAGCCCGCGTCGGCGGAGTCCGAGGCAGGATTGGATACGGCCGAATCGCCGCCCGCGCCGTAGGCGGTCAGCCCCCACGCTGCCAGGGCCAGCACGAGGACGATCACCGCGGCGATCAGCAGCGGCGGTGTCCTCGGCCGGGTCCGTTCGGCCCTGCTCTCCATGGCTTCGGTCTCGTCGGCGAGCGTTTCCATGGCGCTCATGCGGCGGTCAGGCCGCCTGTGCAGGCGGCTCCTGGCTCAGGAGTCTGGGCGCCTTGGACGTATTTGGTCAGGAACTGCTCGACCCGTGGCTCGGATGCGCTGTCCACGGTGAGCTGGCGGCCCCAGGCCGACAGCGTGATGGTCCCGGACTGGTCCTTGGCGGGGCTCATCAGGGTGTAGGGGGTGTTGGAGACCTTGTCGCCGAGCTTCTTGATGTCGGCGTCGGTGGCCTTGTCGTTGTACGTGATCCAGACCGCGCCGTGTTCGAGCGAGTGGACGGCGTTCTCGTTCGCGATGGCCTTGGTGTAGACGGTCCCGTCGCAGGTCATCCACGCCTGGTGGTGGTCGCCGCCGACGGGCGGGTTCATCGGGTACTTCACGGCGCCCTGGACGTGGTTCTGCGTGAGCTTCTTCTTGTCCCAGGTCTTCTCGCCCGCGACGGGCTCCTTCGCTGCAGCGGCCTTCTGCTCGTCTTTCTCGTTGGCGCTGTTGAGGGCATAGGCGCCCCAGCCGGCCAGACCGGCCACGATGACCGTGCTGAGCGTGATGGCGATGATGCGGTTGCGGCGCTCGCGGGCTCTTTCGGCGCGGCGCATCTCCTCGATGCGGGCCTTGCGCGACAGGGCCGCGGTCTTCTTGCTCGTCTTGCTCATGACGTGGGGGTCCTTCCTCCCGCCGTTTCGGCGGTGGATGCGGGGAGTTGACGTGTCCTTCGGCGCGTCCACTCGCGTGAGCGCACGCCGCCGAGAGGTCCGTCTAGGTCCGCTGCACCTGGAGGACGTGGAGGTCGGGTCCTGCCCCCGCTGGCGGGGCGTGGGCGAGGAACGCGGGTGTGCCGGACGGCTTCGAGAGGTCCGGCATGCGGGGCAGGAGAACCGCCGGCGTATGCGAGGGCGAGGCCAGGATCACTCGCACTTCATGGACCGCTGGAGCGCAGCACGTGCCACCGGCGGGGCAGTCACCCGGGTGTGCAGTCGGCACGGCATGGTGGTCGGTCGGGTTGCCCGACGGTATCTGTACGCCGGAAATGCTGGTCATGGCACTGGTGCCGTCGCTGCCATGAGCCGCGAACCCAAGGCACATCACCAGCGCCGTGAGCAGGACGGCGAGGGCAGAACACAGAGCCGCGGCGCGCGTGGTCCTCCGCGAGCCGCGTGTTCTGGGCTGCGCCAACTGTGCCTGGCTCATTACGGGAGATGTTAAGCGGTTCCTATGGGCGGTGTGACTGGCGGGCACAACTGCGCAGTGTCCATCGGCGCCATCGCGTGCCTGAGTACAGACGAAGGTGCGGGCGACGCATCCTTCGTCCGGAGCGAAGCGACATCCCCCGGGCCCCCGCCCACTCTTGCTAAGTAGCTTAGTAATAGGCTCGCCTGGACTGCCTGGCGTGGCGTGTCGTCCACAGCTCCACCCTGCCTCGGAGGCCACGCGTGAGCCAAGGCATAACCGACGTCGTCTCCAGCGGCCCCCTGCTGCTGGCGGCGCCACTCGCGCTCCTCGCGGGCGGCGTGTCGTTCTTCTCGCCCTGCAGCTTGCCTCTGGTGCCCGGATACATCTCGTATGCCACCGGCGTAACAGCAGCCGACGCGCATGCGGGCCGGGAAGGCCGGGGCCGTATGGTCGCCGGGACGGCTCTGTTCATCCTCGGTTTCTCCGTCCTCTTTGCCAGCTACGGCGCGGCGCTGGGCTACGCGGGAAACCGACTGCTGGAACTCCAGGACCTGATCACGAGGATCCTCGGGGTGATGACGATCCTGTTCGGCCTGGTGTTCCTCGGCGGTTTCGAACGCATCCCCTTGGCCGGCCGCACCTTCCGCATCAGCTACCACCCGCGTGCAGGCCTGGCTGGGCCCCGTTGCTGGGTGTGATGTTCGGCCTGGGCTGGACCCCATGCATCGGTCCCGCCCTCGCTGCCGCAATGAGCCTTTCCTTCACCACGGGCGGTGCGGGCCGCGGTGCTCTGCTCGCCTTCGTCTACAGCATCGGCCTGGGGCTGCCGTTTCTCGTCGCAGCCCTGGGCTTCCGCCGGGCATTGCGGGTTTTCGGGTTCGCTCGCCGCAACGCACGAGGTGTCATGCGCTTCGGCGGCGCGATGCTGGTGATCGTCGGCATTCTCCAGGTCAGCGGCGCATGGACCTGGCTGACCGGGCTGCTTCGCTCCTGGGTCGCCGCGTTCCAGCCGGTGCTTCGAGTTCGGCGACGCCCGATCCAGGGCCTCGGTGCGGGCCTGTCTTCCGCGCTGAGGCCGGAGCCACGCCTACGGCTTGAACTGCTGACCGATCACCATGAGGCCGAGCCTGCTGGACGACTCAAGGCCGAGACGCGGCGTAGAACGGCATGGAGTCCACGGGGACGATCTCGATGTTCTTGCCCGTGCGCGGAGCGTGGATGGCCTTGCCGTCGCCGACGTACATCCCGTTGTGCTGGGTGTCGTTGTACCAGTAGATGATGTCGCCCGGCTGCATGTCCGACTTGGACACCTTCCGGCCGGCGTCGTACATCTCCTTGACGGTGCGGGGCAGGGAAACGCCGGCCGTGCGCCAGGAGGCGCCCACGAGGCCCGAGCAGTCGAAGGAGTTGGGGCCGGTCGAGCCCCACTCGTACGGCTTGCCGAGCTGGGCGTAGGCGAAGTCGAGTGCGGTCTTGGCGCGACCGCTGGCGGGGCCGTTGTAGGTGGCGGCGGAGTCGCTGACCCCCGCGGCGGCGTCGTCGCGCTCCTGGGCGGCCGCCATGCTGGCGCGCTGGGCGGCGGTCAGGCTGTTGAGGAGCTTGCGCGCCTTGGTGAGCTTGGCCTGGACCTCGTCCTTCTTTTCCTTGGCCCGGGTGCGCGCCTCCTGGAGAGCCTCCAGTCGCTCCGCGGCGCCCGCACGTTCCTGGGCGAGTTCCCGCTGCTTGCCCTGAAGGGCCCGCAGGGCGTTGGCCTGGCGTTCGCTCGTGCGGCCGATTGCCTCGGCCTTCTCCAGGTAGTCGTCCGGATCGCTGGCGAGGAACAACTGGACGCTCGGATCGATGCCACCGCTGCGGTACTGCTCCGCAGCCAACGGGCCCAACCTGTCGCGCAGTTCGTTGAACTCCTGCTGCTTGCGAGCCAGCCGGTCCTGGGCGCCGTCGACCTCCCGCTGAAGCTTCTTCTGCTCGGCGAGGACGCCGTTGTACTCCTCTGTGGGGCCCGTGGCTTCCTCGTAGAGCTGTTCCACCTGCTTGCGGACCTCGTCCACCGTTGGCTTCGGAGCCGCCTGACTCTGGGTCGGCAGGAGGCTGACCGCGCCGGCGATGCCGCCGAGGGTGGCTATCCGGGCACGGCTGGGCGGCTTCGGCCGACGGTGGGTTCCCATGCTCGGGGTGACTCCTCTGGGCGCGTCCGGGGACCGGGGAGGGCCTGTGGTCGTCGGCTTGGAGCCTTCGACGTTGGCCTGGTAAACGCGTTAGAACTTAGTGCCTTAGTAGTAAGGGTCGCAAGTGACTCAAGGTGACGGTGGTTTGCATCGGATCCGGTCAGGCGAGGAGAGGGGGGCACGCGACGAGCAGCGGTAGCAGCGGAACGACCGCGGCCACGGTGGCCACCGTCCCCCAGAAAGCGGGGTGAGGGGCCCGACGAGGACCGAGCACTCGCTGGAGACGGATCAGCACCGTCTGCCCGCCCGCCGCGAACGCGCCCTTCGGCGTGCGAGCCGACGCCATCTCGTACATCGCCGTGGCCAGCGCCTCACCGGAGTGCCGGCGCAGGGCGCGGTCATCGGCCACCATCTCCAGCAGGAGCGCGGTCTGGTCCCGCCCGTGACGGGCCAGCGGCAGCATGCGGAACACCGAGTGGAACGCCTGAGCGGCGGCCAGAGCCAGATGATGACGCCCCACGATGTGACCCCGCTCATGCTCCAGCACGGCGGCGAGCTGCTCCGGCGTCAGGTCACGCACGGCCGCGTCACTGATCACCACGCGTGGCCGGCGGCCGGGCAGGCAGTACGCCGCGGGGAGGCCGTACGGCAGGACCGTGGCACGCAACCGGGCCGAGTGGTGGCCAACCAGATCGACCGCCTCACGGTGCCGTGTCCGCGCGCGGCGCGCTCGTACGACATGGGAGACGAAGCTCGCGATCAGAGCGATCCCGATGCCGGCCGGCAGAGCGACGGCGAGCCGGTCCGCCGTCACCCGGTCGGGTTCGCCGGGGCCCACGTGCAGTCCACAGGAGTGGAGCAGGCCCACAAGCCCCGCGTGCAGATGCTCCGTCGGCATGGCCAGGTTGTACGCCGCGAGTGCGGCTCCGATCGCGAACGCGACCATCAGCGCGTGCCAGACCGCCGCGGCGAGGGCCGGCGCCCGGTGCGGCCAGGCCGCACGCAGGAGCAGGCGCGGGGCTACCACACCCACGGCCACCGTGTACCCGACCAGGAAGGGGGCCGCGTTCACGCCTTCGCCTGTCGTCCCACGTTCCGCAGAGCCCTGCGCAGGGCGGCCACCTCGTCCTCGGACATGTTCTCGACGAAGTGAACGAGCGCGGCCGAGCGGTCCTTGCTCTCTCCCAAGCCGTCCTCCATCAACGCGGCGGCGTACGCCTCGCGGGTCCGGACCGGCGTGTACAACCAGGCCCGCCCGCGTTCCTGCTTTCCGCGCAGCAGCCAGCCCTTGGTGTAGAGGATGTTGGTGACGGTCATCACCGTGGTGTAGGCGATGGGACGCGTCTTGTTGAGGTCGTCGACGACCTCGCGCACCGTCGCCGGACGGTTCCACGTCCAGAGACGATCCATGATCTCCGCTTCGAGATCCCCCAGCCGCCGCATGGCCCCGACTTCCTTTCACCACGATTACGCAAGGCCATAGTAGACAACTGGACTATCGGCTTCCCACGCGGAGGCCCAGAACCGACCAGGTGTTCCGGGCCGACGGGACCGGCTTCGGCCAAGGCACAGCCCGAAGTGGCCCCGTCGGCGACCTGGTGTACTAGCGGACTCGGACGAACACCGGGTTCGAGTAGAACCACAGGTCGTCCCACGGGCTCTCCAGCCCGTCGGCGAGCGGCTCGGCCTCGTCGGTGCTCGTGCCGCGCACCCTGGCGTAGAGGTCCGTCTCGACGTTGCGCAGCGTGTGCTTGATGACGTACTCGTGCCCCTGCTTCCGCCAGTCGCGCGGGCCGAACCGTGCCGCGACCTCCGTGGTCGGGTTCGTGTCGGAGTCGAGGTTGGAGTTCGGACCCGTGACCTCGCCGACGATCAGATCGACGCGCTGAATCTCCGGGTGGTCACCGTTGGCGTTCTTGCCGGTCAGCGGCCGGAACCTGATCTCGATCTCGACGTCGGAGCGGTGGCGGCGGCTCAGTACGAGGGTCTCGCCCGCGGTCGCGTCCCGGTCCTGACTTCCGCGCCAAGATCGGCGGGAAGATCCAGCAGCTGCGTGGCATAGGTCCGACGCCTGGTCCGTCCTGACCGTCGCATCCTTACCAACGACGCAGCCCTAGTCGGCCACGACCACCCGCACAACTCCCGTCCCCGGAGGCTGCTCCATGCCCACGGCACCACGCTGGACCAGGAAACCGCTGACCGTCCTTCTCCTGGTCGGCGCGGTGCTCACCCTCCTCCTCGGCGGCGCCGGAACCGCCTCCGCCCACGCCGTCCTGACCAAGTCCGACCCCGCTGACGTCTCCGTCCTCAAGAGCGCGCCCAAGCAGCTCACGCTCACTTTCAACGAAACCGTCAGCCTCGCCGACGGCTCACTGCGCGTCCTGTCCCCGAAGAACCTGCGGGTCGACCGAGGAACCGTCGGGCACGCGGCCGGCAAGACGAACACCGCGCGTGCAGCTGACGGGCAAGTTGCCCGAGGGTACCTACACGGTGTCATGGCGGGTCGTCTCCTCGGACAGTCACCCGATCTCCGGCGCGTTCGCCTTCTCCATCGGCCAACCGTCCACCACCACCGCCAAGGTGCCGCTCGAATCCCGGGCCGACACCGCCACCTCCCGTCCCTACGGATTCTTCCGCTACGTCGCCTACAGCGGCCTCGCCCTGCTCATCGGCGTCGCCCTGTTCACCCTCGTCTGCTGGCCGGCCGGTGCAGCCTTGCGTCCGATACGCCGGCTCCTGCTGACCGGCTGGGTGGCTTTGTTCGCCTCCACCGTCGTCCTGTTGCTGCTCCGCGGCCCCTACGAGACCGGCAAGGGTCTCGGCTCGGTTTTCGACCTGTCGATGTTGGGCCGGACCCTCACAGGTAGGAGCGGTTGGGCTCTGGCCGCACGGCTGTTGCTGCTCACGGCGGCGGGGGTCTTCCTGGCGCGGATCTTCGCCCGCCTCCGCAGTGAGGGCGACAGCACGTTGCCCGATCCGGCCACCGAACTCACCTCCGACCGGCTCACCGTGCGACCGCAGTTCGGTGTCGGCATCCGGGTCGTGGGCGCGCTCATCGCTGTGTGCCTGGCCCTCACCTGGGCCGCCGCCGAGCACGCGTCCGCCGGTCTCCAGGTGCCGCTGGCGATCCCCGTCTCGGTGCTGCACCTGCTCGCCATGGCGGTATGGCTGGGTGGTCTGGTCGCGCTGGTGGTCGCACTGTTCCGGGCGCCCGCCGACATGACGATTCCGGTGGCAGCGGTCGCGAGCTTCTCCCGGTTGGCGTTCATCTCGGTTGCCGTCCTGGTCGTCACCGGTGTCTATCAGTCCTGGCGGCAGGTCGGCTCCCTTGAAGCGCTGTCCACCGCCGAGTACGGCAGGCTCCTCGCCCTCAAGTCCATCGCCGTGGTCGTAGTGCTGACCGTGGCCGCCTTCTCGCGCCAGTGGACCGCGCAGCTTCTCCAGGAGAAGCCGTGGCAGGAGATCGTCTCCGCAGCCGAGCCCCAGCGTGTCCGCGTCGCGCAAACCGTCGGCGCGGGCGCTTCCTCGACCAGCACCATCACAGAGAACGCAGACAGCCTGACCGGCCCTCCCACTGCGGGTGATCCCGCCGAAAAGCCGGGCGCGCCCGGTGTCGGCACCTCCCGGCGCGCCCTGCAGCGTTCGGTCGCCGTCGAGGCAGTGCTCGGCGTCGTCGTCCTGGTAATCACCACGATGCTGACCGGAACCCAGCCCAGCCGAGCCGCCGTGGAGAGCGCCACCGCGCTCGCCGAATCCCGGAAACCGACGGTGCAGGTGGCACTCGTCCCCGTCGATGTCGGCATACCGAACGGGAAGGGCAAGGTACAGATCACCTTCTCCCCGGGACGTGTTGGCGACAACACCGTGGAGGCCGTGACGTACGGGGCCGACGGTCTTCCCTTCGCCGCCCCCGAACTCCGTGTCAACCTCACGCATCGCGCCCAGGGAGTGGGCCCGTTGGATGCGAAGCTCGTTGACCGGGGCGGCTACTGGACCACCGACCGCCTGCGGCCCCCGTTGCCCGGGTCCTGGACCCTGCGCGTCACGGTACGAATGACCGACGTCGACCAGGTCACGGTCACGCAGGACGTGACCATCAGGCCGTCACCGGCTTGAGCGACCGGGCTCCGGCACGCTCCTCACAAGCGATCGGTGCCCGCCGCTTCTCATCGGCGCGGGCTCCCGACACACACGAGGGCGGGATCCACCGGGCGCGCCCCCGGCAGATCCCGCCCTCGCATAAGTGACTGTTCAGGCGGCCTGAGTGGAGACCTGGCGGCGAGCAGGCTTCGGTTCGAGGACGCGTTCGGCCAGGAAGCCGAACAGGAGCCCGAAGGTCGACCACAGCACGGCCTGTACGCCGATGGAGGCGAGACGGAACTCCCACAGGTCGGTGGCCGGGAAGCCCTTGGGAGTGTTCTCGCCGGACGGCAGAACGACCATCGCGATCGCCACTACCGCCACGAAGGCGACGCCGGCGGCGATGGAGGCGTTCCAGTTCCCCCACGCCGGCGCGAGCCTGCGACCCAGCAGGATGGCGGCGATGCCCAGCAGCACACTGAGGGCGATCATCAGGACGAACAGGATGGTGCGCTTGTCGAGGGTGTCGGGGTTGCCGACGGCGGGCGGGTTGGCCGGGTACTTCAGGATCGGCACGAGGTAGGCGAGGAGGAACCCGGCGAGAGCGGTCAGCCCGGCAGTGGCCCGCGCCCCGAACCGGCCTATGCGACCCAGCGCGAAGCAGAAAGCGAAGGCCACGATGCCGCCGATGGCGACACCGAAGACGAGGACGCCCGTGGCGAGCCCGGCCGTTGACTGCACGGAACGGCTGACGAGTTCCTCGCCGCCGTGCTCATGGGAGTTGGCACTCTCGAACGCGATGGCCGCGTCCACGGGGCCTTCCCCGACCAGGTAGGCGAAGACGAAAGCGAGCACGCCCGCGCCGATGCCGGCGAGCATGCCGCGCACCAGCAAGGTGCGTACGGTGACGGAGTTCATGGAAGGGCGCTCCGTCAGTGGCAGGGGAAGCCGAGGAGGTGGCGGGCGTCGTGCACCCACTCGTGCACACCCTCACCGGAGACCACGGCAGTGGCACTCTGCTCGGCGCCGACGAAGTACAGCAGGACCAGCATCAGGACGCCGAAGAAGACGGCCCACGGGACAATCGCGCGCAGCGGCAGCGGCGTGAGGGTCTGGGCGGTGGGGGTGGGGGCAGCGGTGGACTGCGCCATGGCGAGACCTCCTCGGGAACATCGCGTCCCGCATCGTGTGGAGCACTCGACGACAGCGTTGGGTCTGACTCACCCCCCATGCCTCGTCGGCTGGGTGGCACACAGTGGCGCGACCGTGCCGGGCTTTCACCGGCTTCCGTGGCGCTGTCGTCCTTGTCGCCCCAGATGGTAGGGGCAATACGAACTTCGGCCAACATGGCGTACTTCACCTACTGAAGCGTTGTTGCGGTGTTCGCGCCTGGTCCGCGCGCCTCTGTGGGGCGAAAGTGATTCCGCCCCACAGAAACGCCTGGGGGGATCAGCTAGGCGGCGAGGCAGTGCGTCGCTTCACCAGCCACCACGCACCGCCACCCACGACGAGCAGCGCCACGATCACTCCGCCGATGATCAGGCCCGTGGAGTCGCTGTCGTCTTCCTCGGCCCCCTTGGTGTCGGAGTCGGAGTCGGAGCCCGCGGCCGCGACGTCCGACTCGGTGGCCGTCGGGGTCGGGGTCGGCGTCTCGCTCTCCGTCGGGCTGGCGCTCGGGCTGGGGCTCACCGGCTTGGCCCCAGGCGCCGCGGCCTTCAACTCCAGTACGGGAGCGGGCTGTTCGGGATCCGCGCCACCGTCAGGCAGCTCGATCCAGCGCGAGACCTTGCCGTCGCTGTAGGTCTCGATCGTCTTGAACGCGATCTCCTTCGCGTCCGGCAGCTGCCGCACCTTGATCTTGTACTCGGCGTCGACGCCGGTCTTCAGAGCGGAACCGCCGACGGTGTATCCATCGTCGGTGGCCTTCAACTTCCAGCCCTTGGGGGCTTCTTCGAGCGTGACGTCGCCGGGGGCGATGCCTTCGGGCAGCACAATGCGCAGCTCCGTGAAGCCCGCGCTGTCGGACTCGGCTTCGGAGACGAAGCTGAGGGTGGCGTTCTCGGCCAGGGCCTGGGCCTTGTCGGCCTCGACCTCCGCGTGCGCGGCGGCCGGTGCGGCCAGGGCCAGCGTGGCTGTCAGGGCGACGGCACCGGCGAGAGCGATACGGCGCCCCGTACGGGCCACGGGGTGCGTGGACATGGACACAGGGGAACTCCTTGCTGATACGGGATGAGCCTGTCCCGTGGACTACCGGGACCGGGTGACGGGCTGGAGGTACACCCGCCGCGGTGGTCCCCTGCGCACCACCGCGTGTTCCAGTACGTCGTCCCATGCCGGTGCAACCGCTTCGGAGGAAGCGCCCGGCGGCAGGCCGGGCAGCGTGAAGCCCGGCCTGCCGTTGCTGTGCACCTGTCGTGGCAGCACCTGAGAGAGGGCCGCGACGGCTGCCCTGGCGAGCGTCCCCAGGGCGCCTAGGGCAGCCGTAATCCGTGCGTCCGCCCGGTGCAGCAGCCAGGCACCGATCAGTGCGGCGACCACATGGACGGTCGTCATCGCCGTCCCGGCATGGTGCCAGACATGCCCGTCCCCCACCGCAGCCGTGACGTGTCCGGCGTGGGGTGCCATGCCCGTCGGGGTCTCGCTGTCCGCGTAGGACAGTGCGAGATGCAGAGCGCCCTGCGTCGCCAGCGTGCAAGCGACGGTCGCGGCCGGCGTGTAGCGGCGGCGTGCCAGCGGCCAGACCGCCGCGAACTGGGTGACGATCAACGTGCCCACCAGTCGCCAGGGCACCGTGCCGTCGGTGATCGCATGATGGCCGAAGGTCGCGAGCATGGTGCCGAGCACGGCGAACAGACCGGACCGCGCGCATGTCCCCGCGCGGCTGGTCCGGTGCTCTCCGGCACGTCCTTCGTGCCCGGTCACGTCATCACGCGGCACGGTCGCTCATCATTCCCTACCGGTTGGCACCCGTCCCAGAGATGGTCGTCCGACGCCACCGGGTCACGTTCGCGCGCCGAGCGCCTCGGCCAGCCGTTCGGGCGTTTGGGTGCAGAGGTAGACGTAGGGCGTGGGGTCGTCGGGGTCCACGACCTCGACGCGCACCGCGGTCGGGACGAAGCTGCGCATCACCATGAAAGATGTGTGGTGGAACGACGCGTGCGCACAGCGGTCCACCGCGGCCGTCGGTCAGGCCGAGACGGCCGACCAGAATGCCGGTGCGGACGGCGGCGTCGAGGATCTCGTCGGGTACGGCATCGAGCATCAGCTTGGCGCGGCGGAACATAGTGAATGCGCCGGAGTCGTCGACGGTGCCCCAGGACAGATAGATGAACCTCGCTCCTGGACGTCCCTGTACATGTGGGCCCTTCACGTCGGTGCCGTTGGGTGTGGCTGCCGTGGTGCACTCCAGGGTCCAGGTCGCGGAGGCGGCATCGCCGGGCTGCGGGTCGAGGAGTTCGGTGGGGCGGTCTCGGCGTTGCACGGCCACGTGGATGTTGCGGTACTCCGGAACGGCGTCGCCAGTGAATGCTTCAGGCGGGCAGGTGAGGCCGGGCAGGTCGACGGCGTCGATGCGGATGTGCATGCCGGCCATCATTCACTCCCTTGGTTGGGCTCGTGGGCCTCGGTCTGCTGCGGCACGCTGCCATCCGCCGGCTCCAGGAGGGCACCGAAGATGGATCGGCCCAGGGCCTCGGCGCGGGCTTGGTCGATGGTGATGCCGGTGTAGTCCGGGTGCTGCTCGGCCCAGGCGCCGGCAGCACGGCGGCTGGTGAAGAAGTTCAAGGCCCCGCAGGCGACGTCGGCGGCGGGGCCGGTGCAGGAGCGTTGACCGACGTACACCACGGCCGTGGCGGGCTGCCAGGCCACCTGCCCGCCGGTGGAAGTGACGGTGACGGCCTCGCCGGTGACCGGATCGGTCGAGGTGATCACGGCGTCGGTGTTGAGCATGTCCGGGATGCCGAGGGCGTCGATCGCGCACATCGCCCACACCTCGGGACCCTCGGCGAGCCGGACCCGGTGGGCGGTGGGGCTGACGGAGAAGGGGTAGGCGGCCTGGACACGGCCCTGCGCGTCGAGAGTGAGGAAGTCCTCGGCGGCCAGTTCGGCCAGTACCTCGCCCGGTTCGCGGCCGGAGTCGCAGGACACTTGCTCTAGGTCTGCGGCCTCAGGCGCCCGGCCGGTGCACGCGAACGATCGCAGGACTGCTTGCTGCGCAGCGCGCAGCCCTCCGGCCACGGGCGCCAGCCGACCGCGGCCACTTCGCCCCGCCGCGTCCAGGGGTAGACAGTCGCAGCCATCGTCGGCCTCAGCCATGTCCAGGACGCGACGCAGGTCGGCCACGCTCGGCGACCCCTCGGCCCGGCCGTCCCGGGCGCGGTACAGCCGGCAGGAGATGGAGGCGGCTGCACCACCGGGTACGGCGAAGTGGTCGACGCCGTCGATGAGGACGGTGGGGGAACCGGCCATACCGAGCAGGGCAGCCTGCGCCTCATCGGAGACCTCGACCACGTCCACCACGGCGGCCCTGCCGTCCAGCGCCTGGTCGATCCGCTCCCGGGCCAGGGGTGCATGGGGGCAGTCGGGGACTGTCAGAAGCGTGATGCGCATGGGCGCGTCCTCCCAGGTCACTGTGGATGCGACCGACGTTAGACCTTCCAGTGCACTGGAAGGTCAAGGCGTAGCCTCGGCGGTATGCGTATCGGAGAGCTGGCCGCAACGAACGACGTGACGCCGAAGACGATCCGCTTCTACGAGCAGGCCGGACTGCTGCCTGCCCCTGCCCGCACATCGGGCGGCTACCGCGACTACCCAGCCCAGACCGCCACACGGCTTGCGTTCATCCGCGACGCCCAGTCGGCCGGCCTCACACTCGCCGAGATCCGCTCGGTTCTCGCATTGCGCGACTCGGGCGAGGCACCGTGCGCCCACGTCACGGACCTGATCCAGCAGCACCTCGCGGACATCGAGCTGCGCATGGCCGAGCTGCGCAAGACTCGAACCGCCCTTCGCGGCCTGGCCGGACGCGCCGCCGCCACCGACCGGAGCACGTGCACAGATGCGGACATCTGCAACATCATCGGAACACCGGCAGACACATGACAACAAGGGATTATCACCCTCGCTGCTGACAATCCACGGTTGTCAGCATGAGCGCAGAGCCAGGGGTGGAGCAGCTCATCGCAGCGGCCCACGCCCGTGTCGGCACCGACGACGAACTCGCCCTGCTGGATGCCGTCATCGCCGTCACCCAGGACCTGTCCGGTCAGGCAGATGAGGCCGTCGACCAGGTTGTACGGCAGGTGCGTGCTGCTGGGCACTCCTGGACGGTGATCGGCGAACGCCTCGGTGTCTCGCGGCAGGCGGCACGGCAGAAGTACGCCGACCGTGTCGGCCGCCTCACCGACCCGGCGCGGCGGCGGTCCTGTGAGGCGTTGCGGGCGGAGGCCGTACCGGTGCCCTCGGCCGCGTCGCCGCGCTACGGGTCGCTACGGCCTGTGTGCATGTCGACGCAGTGGACGCCGCGGCGGGGGCCAGAACGGCCGGTCCTCGTCGCCGCGGCCTTGCCCGGTCTCACCCTCTTCGCCCGCTGGCTCCCCGTGTACCGCACCGCCATGCCGGCCACGGACGACACGACGGCATCGCCCGGATGGCGACTGAGCTGACGCAGGGGATCACCTACACGACGACGTCCCCTGGACTACTGCATCAGCTGCCCTCGGCCGGGCTGCTCGCGGCCGAGGGCAGCTGGTCACAGCCACCGGGCTGTTCGGGCGGCCCGGGTCACGACCGCTGCGTAGGTGACGCCGAGCAGGAGGGAGGCGAGCAGGGCGGTGAGGGGGAAGTCCTCCTGGAGGTAGGGGTAGACCTGGTAGTGCGTCAGGTAGATGTAGAGGGAGCTGCTCGCCAGGACGCCTGCGAGGGCGCTGAGTGGGCCGATGCTGGGCAGGGTCGGCACCCAGATCAGCAGCCCCAGCCCGGCGATCACGATGGCGGTGCGCAGGGGCTGGTCCTGGAACAGGCCGGGCATGGTGAGCAGCAGCGCAGCTGTGAGCAGGGCCCGTTGTGGCACGGTGGTCGCCCGCGCGGCCGCCCACCCGAGTGCGAACAGCCAGAAGACCACAGAGGGGCTCAGCTGGGGGCGGGCGGACGCCAGGCCCAGCAGGTCGTAGCGGCCGATCAGGCCGACGGCCATGAGCGCCAGCGGCACGACGAACGCGTACCGCCGTTCCAGCCGGTCCAGCAGTGGTACGGCCATGAGGGCGGCGAGGACGACCAGGTAGTAGACCAGGGCTTCCACGAACCAGTAGGCCCAGTCGAAGCGGTCGTTCCCCTGGGATACCAGGGTGTTGAGGAGGACGGCGTTGGCCGGGTCGTAGAAGTCGGTCAGGACCACCGCGCCGGTGATCCACACCATGCTCGGTACCGCGATACGGGCGATGCTGCGCCACACGTGTCGTACGCGCTCGCGGCGTGCGGCGTCGGTCAGTTGGAAGCGGGCGAAGTTGTAGCCCGCGATGCCGATGAGGATGTGGGCGAAGCCCTTGATGCTGAAGACCTGGACGTGTGAGCCGACGATGAGGACGATCCCAACGGCGCGCAGGGCGATGCCGGTCTCCAGGGTGCGGCGCGTCTTCCAGGACTGCGGGGCCGTGAACGAACGCAGCGCCCGCATGAGACCCGAGGCCGGCTTCGTCTCGGGCCCGTCCTGTCCCTCCGGCCTCTCTGCAACGGGTGCCGCCAGGTCCCTCAGCTCACGGACGGTCTTGGTGTGCCAGTGGGTGGGCAGGTGGCCCAGCACCTCCTCCAGGCGCAGGGACATCTCGACGTAGCACAGGGAGTCGCCGCCCATGCTTGCGAAGCTGCTGGACTCGGTGACGTCGGTGCGGTCGAGGATCTCCGCAAAAAGGCGGCGCAGATCCGCACCGGTGCCGGTCGTCTCCTCCTGCTCCGGGCGCGTCAGGTGTCTTACGGCCTCGTAGTCGGGCTTTCCCGTGGCCAGGCGGGGAAGTTCGGAGAGGACCCCGACTCGAATCGCGCGGGCCGGGAGCCCGCACTCCTGTGCGACCAGTCGCCGGATCCGTGACTCTTCGTCGGCACCGCCAAGCGCGGCCACCGCGAGCGTCTCCCCGTCCCCCGCGCAGTACGCCGTGACCCCGTGTCCCTCCAGCAGGGTCTCCACTTGCTGCGGGTCGATCCGCAGCCCGAGGATTTTCGCGAAGCGGCTGCGACGGCCGACGATCTCGTACAGCCCGTCGGATGCGCGCCGGGCGAGGTCCCCGGTGTGCAGTTCCTGCACGGTCCGGCCGAGGGCGAGGTCGGCCGGGCTCTCGGCGTAGCCAAGCATCACGTTCGGCCCCGAGTAGACCAGTTCGCCGACTTCGGGGCCTTCACCGTCGACCGGCTGCAACCGGAAGGAGCCGCCGGGTATCGGCACACCGACGGCTTCGGGGCGCTGGGCGGCGAGGTGCGGCGGAAGGTAGGCCATGCGGGCCGTTGCCTCGGTCTGGCCGTACATCACGAATAGCTCCCAGCCGGAGCTGCGGCCCAACTCGGCGTACCAGGCGACTCGTTCGGGCGCCAGTCGGCCCCCGGCCTGGGTGACGCGGCGCAGGTGCGGAAGCTGTATCCGCTCGAAGCCGATCCGGTCGAGCAGGTCGAAGGTGTAGGGCACCCCGGCGAGTGAAGTGCCGCGCGCGGCTCGGAACTCCTCCCAGAAGGCGGCGTCGGACACCGACCGCTCGGTGAGGATCAGGCCGGCCCCGCGCAGCAGGTGGCTGTGGATGACGGACAGGCCGTAGCAGTAGTGCATGGGCAGCGTGGTGGCCGCGCGGTCGCTGTCGTCGATGCCGAGGTAGGTGGCGATGGACTCGGCGTTGGCCTGGAGGTTGTCGTGGGAGAGCCGTACCAGTTTGGGCGAGCCGGTCGAGCCGGAGGTGCTGAGCAGCAGGGCGAGGTCGGGGTGGAGGGTGTGGGCGGTCTCGGGGTGCCGTTCGTCGAGGGCCCATGTCCCGTCGGCGTGGGGGCGGGCGATGACGTCGGGGGCGTATGCCTCGGTCAGCGAGCGGATCGTGCTCTCGCTGTCGCCGGGGACGAGCAGGACGGGGTGACCGGCGGCCAGGGCAGCCAGGTATGTGACGAGCGCTTCGGCGCGGTTGGCGCCGGCCAGTAGCACCAGTCTCCGTACGGGCCCGAGGCGTTCGGCGATGACAGTAACCCGGTCGGCCAGCTGGCGATATGACAGCTCTTCGTCCGGCGTGATGAGCGCGACGCGGTCGCCGTGCACCGCGAGCCCGCGCGCGAAGGGCGCGGTTTTCGGCCACAGTACGGGTGGTGAGTGGGGGACGGCAGGTGCCGGGAGGGATCCGGAGAGGTGGATCACGGGGCGCGCCCTTTCCGCGGCAACGTCCGCTGCCAGCACATGGCCCTTGACGATTAGGTAAGCTTTACCTTATTCATAGCATGGTCATAATCAAGCCACAGCAGAGACACAGGATCGCTTCGCCCCCCGCTCCGCACCGACGTGACCGGCGGCGTACAGGCGAGCCCCGTAGGAAGGCACACACCATGCGACGCCCCTCGGTTCGCCGGATCACCGCGCTGCTCGCGGCCGGCCTGTTGCTCCCCGCCCTCGCGGCGTGTGGCTCCGACGACAAGGACAGCGCAGGTGCGGGTGGCGACTCCGGCCTCGTCATCTACTCCGGCCGCAACGAGAAGCTGGTCAAGCCGATCCTCGACAAGCTGGAGAAGGCCGTCGGCACCAAGGTGGAGGTGCGCTACGGTGACAGCGCCGAACTGGCCGCGCAGATCCTGGAGGAGGGCGACCGCACCAAGGCCGGGCTGTTCTTCTCCCAGGACGCCGGCGCGCTGGGCGCCCTGTCCAGGGAGGGCATGCTGCAGGAGCTGCCCACGGCCAGCCTGGACAAAGTCGACGAGGCCTACCGTGGCTCCGAGGGCGACTGGGTGGGTCTTTCAGGGCGCGTCCGCGTGATTGCCTACAACCCGGACAAAGTCGCCGAGGGCACGGTCCCGGACAGCGTCTTCGACGTGGTCGAGCCGGAGTGGAAGGGCAAGGTCGGCTTCGCGCCCACCAACGCCTCCTTCCAGGCGTTCGTCACCGGCATGCGGGTCCTCAAGGGCGACGACGCCACCCGAATATGGCTGGAGGGCCTGAAGGCGAACGGCGCCAAGACGTACGCCCACAACCTCGCCACCCTGGACGCCGTCGAGGCCGGCGAGGTCGAACTCGGCCTGGTCAACCACTACTACTGGTACGAGCGGGTCGCCGAGAAGGGCGAGGACAAGGTCAACTCCAAGCTGCACTTCCTGCCCGGCAAGGACCCCGGCGCGCTGATCAACGTCGCCGGAGCCGGCATCCTCAAGGACAGCGGGCAGAGCGCCACCGCCCAGAAGGCCGTGGACTACCTGCTGTCGAAGGAGGCGCAGACCTACTTCGCGGACACCACGAAGGAGTACCCGCTGGCCGCGGGCGTCACCAGCACCGTGGAGGGCCTGCCGCCGTTCGAGTCGCTCCAGTCTCCCGACATCGACCTCGGCAAGCTGGAGTCCCTCCAGGAGACGCTGGCCATGCTCCAGGACGTCGGACTGGTCTGACCCGCCGTGCGTCGTACATCGCCGTTCACCTCGCGCCCGACCGGAGCCCAGGCCCCGGGCGGGCCCGAACACGAGGCACACCGGGGCCGACCGGCCCGCTCACTCCGCATCCGCGGAAGGGCGTCTACGCCACGCAGAGCGCGTACGGCCGACCGCAGGCCACCGCTGGTCCTGCTCGTCCCCGCCTGCGTGGCCGCCCTCTTCGCTCTGCTGCCCCTCGGCTACCTCGCCGTCCGCGCCTTGGAACGCGGCCCGGCCTACGCCTGGGACATCGTCGCCGACGAACGCACCCTGGACCTCCTCGGCCGCAGCCTCGGTCTGACCGCCGTGGTCGTGGCGGCCTGCCTCGTGCTGGGGATCTCGTTGGCCTGGCTGACCGTGCGCACCGCACTGCCCGGAGCCCGCGCCTGGTCGGTGCTGGCCACCCTGCCGCTGGCCGTGCCCAGTTACGTCGCCGCGTTCGCCTGGCTGTCGGCCGAGCCGGACCTCGCCGGGTTCGGCGGAGCGGCATTGGCCCTGACGCTGGTCAGCTTCCCGTACGTGCATCTGCCGGTCGCCGCCGCACTGCGGGGCATCGACCCGGCACAGGAGGAGGCCGCACGCTCCCTCGGGCTCGGGCCGCTGCGGACGTTCGTCAGGGTCACGCTTCCGCAACTGCGGCCGGCGGCCGCGGGCGGGGCGCTGCTCGTCGCGCTGTACGTGCTCTCCGACTTCGGCGCGGTGTCACTGATGCGGTACGACACCTTCACCCGGGCCATCCACACCTCCTACCGCGCCTCATTCGACCGGACCCCGGCCGCCGCCCTCAGCGTGGTGCTGGTCGTGATGACCATCGCGCTGGTGGCCGCCGAGGCCCGTACGCGCGGACGCGCCGGGCACGCCAGGACCGGTGCGGGCACCGCCCGCCCGGCGGTCCCGGTCGCCCTCGGCCGGTGGCGGCCGCTCGCCCAGCTGTGGTGCGGGGCGGTGGTGGCCGTGGCCGTCGCCTTCCCGCTGGGCACCCTCGGCTACTGGCTGGCCGTCGGCAGCTCGGCCACCTGGGACCTCGGCGGACTCGCGGAGACGGCCGGGGCGACGCTCGGGGTCGCGGCGGCGGGAGCCGGTCTGACCACGATCCTCGCCCTGCCGGTCGGGGTGATCGCCGCCCGGCACAGGGGCCGCGGCGCCCGTCTGCTGGAGCAGGCCGCGTACGCGGGGCACGCACTGCCCGGCATCACCGTTGCGCTCGCCCTGGTGTTCTTCGCCGTGCGCTACGCCTACCCGCTGTACCAGCAACTCCCGCTGCTGGTCTGCGCCTACGCGGTCCTCTTCCTGCCGGTCGCGGTGGCCGCCACCCGCGCGGCCGTGCTCCAGGCGCCACCCGTCCTGGAGGACGTGGCCCGCTCACTCGGGCGACGGCCGTGGCAGGTCCTGCGCGAGATCACCGTGCCGCTGGCCGCTCCCGGCGTGGCCGCCGGGGCGGCGCTCACCTTCGTGGTCTGCATGAAGGAACTGCCCGCCACCCTCCTCCTGCGCCCCACCGGCATGGACACCCTCGCCACCCGACTGTGGACCGAGACCGGCGCCGGATCCTTCGCGGCCGCCGCCCCGTACGCCGCCGTGCTGATTCTGCTGGCCGCCGTCCCCTCGTACCTCCTAGGCAGGCACCGGACATGAACGACACGAACGCACTGCACGTCGAAGGGCTCACCAAGTCCTACGGAGCCGGAGAGCCGGTTCTGCGTAGCCTCGAACTCACCGTCCCTGCAGGCGCGTTGGCGGCGGTCCTCGGCCCCTCCGGCTGTGGCAAGACCACGATGCTGCGAGTCGTCGCCGGGTTCCTGCGCGCCGACGCGGGCACCGTCCGACTCGGCGACCGGCTCCTGAGCGGGCCCGGCGTCCACCTCCCGCCGGAGCGGCGCCGTATCGGTATCGTGCCCCAGGAAGGCGCCCTCTTCCCGCACCTGAGCGTGGCCCGCAACGTCGCCTTCGGACTGACCGGCATCGACCGGGCCGAACGGCGGCGCATCACCGAGGAGATGCTCGAACTCGTCGGCCTCGCGGGCTACGGCGACCGCATGCCGCACGAGCTGTCCGGCGGCCAGCAACAGCGCATCGCCCTGGCCCGCGCCCTCGCCCCACGACCCGGGCTCGTGCTCCTCGACGAGCCGTTCAACGCCCTCGACAGCGCGCTACGGGCGGGAGTGCGGGCGGACGTACGAGCCGCACTGCAGGCGACCGGCGCCACGGCCGTCCTCGTCACCCACGACCAGCAGGAGGCCCTGTCCACCGCCGACCTCGTCGCCGTCGTACGAGACGGCCGAGTCGCACAGTGCGCCACCCCCCAGGACCTCTACCGGCACCCCGCCGACCCCTGGATCGCCGGCTTCGTCGGCGACGCCGTGCTACTCCCCGGGACTGTCGAAGGCGACGGCATGGCCCTGACCGCCCTGGGTCCTGTACCCCTCGCTGCTCCGCCCGAAGGGCTACGCACCGGCACAGTCCTGCTCCGCCCGGAACAACTCCTCTTGACGGACACGGACTCCGAGGGCTCAGTCGGGGGCACGGTGACCGATGTCGCGTACTACGGCCACGACGCCATGGTCACCGTGACCGTCCAGGGTCACGACACCCCGGTCGGCATCCGCGTCGTGGGCCCTCTGGCCATCCGCCCGGGGGAGGAGACGGGCATCCGTGTCGTGGGCGAGGCCGGCCTCCACCCGTAGCCGCGGTCCACCACGCCCTCGTCTCGCCTGGGTCTGAGCCTGGGGCCGCTTTGGCGGCTTTTCGCCTAAATGAGTAGCTTTTTTGCGAGCAACTGAGCGCACTTGGCGGGATCGAGGTGTTCGTCCTGGCCGGTGGCACGTGCCAGGGCCCAGGTATGCATGAAGACATCGGCGGTGTAGAACCGGTAAACCGCCTGGTCCAGTGGGACCTCTCCGATGTGCGGGTCCGACAGGAGTTTGTGTGCGGTGGCCTGATCGTCGAGGAGGGCCTGCACGCCGTCGCTGTGCACCGCCCAGGCGGCCATCGGGTCTTGGTCCACCGACGGCCCTCGAGGTCATTGCGACCAACCTGGGGTCCCGGGCCCGCCGCGTTCTCAACGACCTCGGCGTCGACGTGGCAGACATCAAGCGCCGACTGCACACCACGTCAGTGTCCCCCGCACTGCCTTCGGCTGGCGGGCCCGTCGCAAACGCCGCCCGGACGACATCTCTGCTCGCTGCTCCTTCAGCGGCAAACCGGAAGGCGAGGAGCGCCGGCTTGGTCTCCGGCCCGGACGTGTGGATCTGCGCGGACTGCGTCGTGCTGTGCGGCGAGATTCTTGCCCAGCCTGCGGGCGTCGGATCCACGTAGGATTCGGTCGACAAAGCGATCGAGCACTACCGTGGATCCATGGCGGCACCCTTGGATGTGCTGGTGGTCGGCGCGGGGCCCACCGGGCTCGCGTTGGCCGCACAACTGCGTGCCTACGGCGCCTCGTTCCGGATCGTCGACCGCTCTGTCGACCGAGTCCGTGAGTCGCGCGCGCTGGCCATCCAGCCACGCACGCTGGAGGCACTCACCCCGTTCGGGGTGACCGGCGAGCTGATGGGACGCGGCAACCCCGCGATAGAGGTGAGGATGCATCTGCCCCGGCATGTGGTGCAGCTGCCGTTGTTCGACATCGGGCTGGCCGACACCGCGTACCCGTTCCTGCTGTTCCTCTCCCAGGCGGAGACCGAAAGCGTCCTCTCCGAGCATCTGCTAGATCAGGACGTGGACGTGGAGCGAGGCACGGAGCTGGTGCATCTGGAACGCACGGGCGCGTTCGTCACCTGTCGGCTCCGCCGCGAGGGCGGTGTCGAGGAGGCCGTCGAGGCGACGTACGTCGTGGGCTGCGACGGTGCGCACAGTACGGTGCGGGCCCAAGCGGGCATCGGCTTCGAAGGGTACGCCTATCCGCAGACTTTCCTGCTTGCCGATCTGGAGGTCGATGGGCTGGAGCCCGGGGCGGTGCACGCGTACATGGCCGGGGCCGGTGTGCTGTTCTTCTTCCCGCTCGGCTCGCCGGCCACCTGGCGAATGCTCACGATGCGGCCACCGAGGGCCCCGGACACACCGGTGGACCTCGGGCTGCTTCAGGAGATCACTGACCAATACGCCGGTGTTCGGCTTGCGTTGCGTGACCCGGTGTGGATGACCGACTTCCGTCTCCACAACCGGGGAGCTGCCCGCTACCGGTCAGGACCGTTCTTCCTCGCCGGGGATGCCGCCCACATCCACAGCCCGGCCGGCGCCCAGGGCATGAACACCGGCATCCAGGACGCCCTCAACCTGGGCTGGAAGCTCGCCCTCGTGAGCCGGGGAAGGGCCCCTGAGGAATGGCTGGGGACGTACGAGGCCGAGCGCGCTCCGGTCGGCCGCAGCGTGCTGCGCTTCACCGACAAGGCGTTCACCATCGCTACCAGCAGCAACCCGGTCATCCGCTTCGCCCGCACCCGACTCGCTCCGCGCCTGGCCCCGCTGGCCCTGTGGGCCACCGTGCCCCGCAGACTGCTCTTCCGCACGGTGTCGGAGCTGGGCATCCACTACCGCCACAGCCCTGCCACCACCGCCGGCCCACTGTCGCCGAGGCGCGGTCCGCGCGCGGGTGACCGGCTGCCCGACCTGCCGCGCGGACTCCAAGCGCGGACCTCCGGGCCCGGGTGGCACCTGCTCCTGTCCGGGCCCCCGGCGCTCTGGGGCGATGAACGGCTCGTCTCGCTGCTGGATGGACGGAACGACCTGGTCAACGTGCACCGGCTCGGCGATGAAAGCCCGTGGACGACCGTGACCCACGGGCTCGTGCGCCCTGACGGCCACCTCGGCTACGCCGCTCGCGGCGCCCACCTGGAAGGTCTGCGCGCCTACCTCGACAGGTGGCTACCCGCAGAGCACCGATAAGGACCCGCGCGTCCGTGGCCGCAGCCAGCCCGGACTCCCGGAGCGGTTTCCGGCACCCTGCGTACTCTGGGCGCGGTCAGTGCTGTGCGGGGACGCCGAGGTCGTCGAGAAGCCCCCGGACGCGCCGCTCGATCTCGTCGCGGATGGGGCGGACGTCGTCGACGGTCTTGCCCGCGGGGTCGTCGAGGGTCCAGTCGAGGTAGCGCTTGCCGGGGAAGACGGGGCAGGCGTCGCCGCAGCCCATGGTGACGACGACGTCGGCGGCGCGGACGATCTCGTCGGTCCAGGGCTTGGCGAACTCGCGGGAGATGTCGATGCCGCGCTCGCTCATCGCGTCGATGGCGGACGGGTTGATCTCGTAACCGGGTTCGGAGCCGCCCGACCAGGCCACCGCGCCGTCGCCGGCCAGGTGCTGGAAGAAGCCCATGGCCATCTGGCTGCGGCCGGCGTTGTGGACGCAGAGGAAGAGCACGACGGGCTTGCCGTCGGTGATGTGGCCTTCGACCTTGGCCAGGGCGTGCAGGCGCTGGCGGGCGAAGCGTTCGGCGAGCAGGGGGAGGAAGTTGGGGATGGTGCTGCGGCCGGCGAACTGGTCGTAGCTGGAGTGCAGGAACCGTTCGATGGTCTCCTCACCGAAGATTCCGTCGAACCGGCGGCGGAGGTGGCCGGCGGCGGTGCGCAGCGCGAGTTGCTGGTCGATGCTCAGGTTGCGGGGCGGGAAGGACGCGGTCTCAGTCATCGCTGCCTCCAGGCGGGCGGACGGCGGGCGCCAGCCGGTCGACCCGGTCGGCGAGATCACTCAGGGCGTCGGCGAAGGCGTCGTCGGTGCCGGTGCGGGTGGGATCGGGAACGGACCAGTGCAGGCGGTCCGGGATGCGGGGGCCGAGCTGTTCATGGGCGTGGTCGCAGACGGCGACCACGAGATCGTCCGGTTGCAGCGTGTCGTCGATGTGAGCGGTGCGGGCGGGTGCCAGCGAGAGGCCGTGCTTGCGGGCCGCCGCGACCGCGCGTGGGTGGATGCGCCGGGCGGGGTCCGTTCCTGCCGAGGCGGTCGGGATGGTGCTGTGCCGCTTCCAGAGGGCGGCGGCGAGGTGGGAACGGGCGGAGTTGTGGGTGCAGACGAACACCACGCGCGGCGCCCTCCGCAGGGGCGTGGGCATGGTGTCGGTCAGGGCCTGCACCCGTAGGTGCAGGTAGGTGCGCCGTCGGTCACCTTCGGAGCGGGTCCGCTCGATGAGGCCGACCTGTTCGAGCAGCTTGAGGTGGTGGGCCAGGAGGTTGCTGGGCAGGCCCAGGTCCTGGCCGAGTTCGCCGGGCGATGCGTCGCCCAGCAGCAGACGGTCGATGATCGCCAGGCGCGCGGGTTCCCCCAGCGCCGCGTGCCGCTGTGCTCGCGCCACCACCGAATCAGACCACTCAGCGTTCATTGACTCAATCTTCATTGAGTGAACTTCGACTGTCAATGGCTGTGTGAACCCAGAGGCGCGCACGCTCGGCGACCGTGGTGAGCGCCCTGGCCGCGTCCTCGTCGGCTCCGAGTGCCGCGGCGGCGAGAGCCAGTGCCTGCGGCGGCAGGGGGAGTTCACCCTGGCCTGTACCGGGGGCCGGGAGGGCCAGGGTGCCCGGCCCGATCACCCAGGACCGCATCCCGGTCGCGCCCCAGTACCCCGGCGAGACGGACGGCGCCAGCGCCGAGCAGCCGGGGTCGGCGTGGCCGGACGGGCCGGGAAAGCTGCCTCGGCCGTCGGTCGTGACGGTATGGAAGGAGCGCGGCCGGTAGATCCGGCGAAGGTGTTGTGGTGCGGGCGGCCGGAGCCTCCCGCGCCACGCCGCACTTGGGGTCGCGGAGAGGATCGGGTAGGCCGGATATGAGGGCGGCAGCCGGCAACAGCAGCCCGCTCAAGCCGGAGAAGGCGATCTCCGCCTCGCCTTCCACACGGCGCGTGCTCAACGAGGCCAATCCGGAACTCGTTCGGGCCGTAGCAGCTGGCAGGGCGGACTTGCCGATCCCGGCTTCACCGCGAAGGACCAGAACGCCGCTGCGCTTCCTCCTCGCCGAGCCGACCGGTGCACTGATGTCCGGGCGGGGACTCATGGGACTTGGCCCGGCACCCGGCTCAGGTTGCGGGGAGGATACGGCGCGTTTCGTAGGCCCACATCGCGATCTCGACCCGGTTGCGGGCGCCGAGTTTGGCCATCAGGCTGGCCAGATGCGTCTTCACCGTGCTGAGGCTGATGTGCAGTGCGTCGGCGATCTCGGTGTTGGTCAGCCCGCGAGCTACGGCGAGGAGCACCTGCTCCTCGCGGGCGGTGACGGGGGAGACCGGCTGGGCCGCGGGCCGGCCGGCGGGCAGGTCCGCGAATGCCTGGAGCAGACGGACGGTGACGCTGGGCGCGATGAGCGCCTCACCGTCGGACGCCGACCGTACGGCCTGCGCCAGAAGGTCCGGTCCCGTGTCCTTGAGGAGGAATCCGCGGGCGCCGGCACGCAGTGAGCCGTAGACGTACTCGTCGAGGTCGAACGTGGTGATGACGACCACGGCCAGGGGGTCGGCGACGCCCGGGCCGGCGAGCAGTCGGGTCGCCTCGAGCCCGTCGAGTACGGGCATGCGGATGTCGAACAGGCAGACGTCGGGGTGCAGTTCGCGGGCCAGGCGTACGGCTTCCCCTCCGTCGGCCGCCTCGCCGACCACCTCGATGCCGGGCTGGGCGTTCAGCATGATCCGCAGCCCGGTGCGGATGATCGTCTGGTCGTCAGCGACGAGGACGCGAATGGACACCGCTCTCGCTCCTCGCTCTCGGCAGTTCGGCTTCGACATGCCAGCCCTGGTCGGTGCCCGGGCCGGCTCGTAGTGTGCCGCCGAGCAGGGTCGCGCGCTCGCGCAGTCCGGTGAGTCCGTATCCGTCGTGGCTTCGGCCGGTGCGCCGGCCGTTGTCGCGCACGCTCACCCTCACCGAGTGCCGTTCCGCGGCGACCCGGACGACGAGATCGGTCGCGTCGACCGCATGGCGCAGCGCGTTGGTCACCGATTCCTGCACGATCCGGTAGACGGCCGCGTCCACGGCCGGGGGCAGCGCGTCCAGTTCGCCGTCGAGCCCCAGGTCGACCCTGAGGCGGCCACCCGGGGTGCGCACCAGGCGCTCCAGATCCGCGACTCCGGCAGGGGGCGCCAGCTCGGCGTCGACCCCGTGGTCGCGCAGCGCGGCGACCATGGCGCGCATTTCCTCCAGCGTGCGCGCTCCTTCCTCCTCGACCCCCTCCAGCGCCTCGACGGCGGCGGACGGGTCGGCGCCCGCGAGCACCCGGCCCGCCTGGGCGATGATCACCATGGCCGACACGTGGTGGGCCACCGTGTCGTGCAGTTCCCGGGCGAGCTGCTCGCGCTCGCGGGAGCGCACCTGGTCCAACTGCCGCTCGCGAGCGGTCACCCGGAACCGCACGGCAGCCCCGACCACGCCGGGCAGCAGCAGGAAGACGAAGCCCACGACGTTCTCGACGACCGGGGTCTCGTCCGTGACGGAACACAGCGCGCTGGTCGCGAGGATCACCGCGCCGCCCAGCACGATCTCGCGTCCCGATCCCCACCGGGGCAGCGCGTACACCAGCACGAGCACGACCGTGCCGGTGTACAGGCCGACGGGCTCGCTCGGCGCGGCGACGAGCGAGGCCACCTGAAGCAGGATCACCGAGCCGAACGCCAGCGTCACCATCGCCAGCGGCCGGGTCCGGCGCCACAGGGGAAGCAGGCACAGCCATACGGCGAACACCACCGCCACCGGACGCCACACGACGTTATCGCGCAGGGTGGCCTCCAGCACCACACCGGCAAGGCCCGCGGCGAGCAGCGCCCAGTCCCGCCACACCCGGGCGGGCGCGTCGGGCGGCCGGGGTTCGGTCCACAGGGTTCGCAGGTCGTCTCGGAGCACGGTTCTCAGCGTAGGGACCGCGGCGTGCCGCGCATCGGCCGAAAGGACGGGGCGTCACTCCGACTTGAGGCCGACGGATCCGCGGCCCGCGAGCCGATGCCCCGGAGCGCCGTGGCGACGAGCCTCGGCATCGGCGGCCGTACAGGACGGCCGACGAGGTGGTTGGAGGACCCGATGCTCTCGAAAGCCCTGTTGCGCCTGGGCGGGGGCGCAGCCCGCCATCCCTGGCGGGTGATCGCGGCATGGCTGATCGTCGTCACGCTCGCGGTCCTCGCCGCCGTCGCCTTCGGCGGGCGGACCGCGGACTCGATGACCGCTCCGGGACTGGACTCCCGACGGGCCGCGGAACTGATCGAGCGGGCAGGCACCGGCCAGGAGGGGATGACCGCCCAAGTGGTCGTCACCACCCTCGACGACCGTGCGACGTTCTTCGACCGCGGCAGCGCGCGCACCGCTCTCACGCGGCTGCAGACCGAGGTGAAGCGGCTGCCGCACGTGCTCGGCACGAGCGACCCGGCGGGGGCACTCGACGCGGGCGAGGACACCGCCGTGCGCGGCGGCCCAGTCTCGGCCGACGGGCGGATCGCGGTCGTCCGGGTGCAGTACCCCGACCAGAGCCGGCTGTCGGCCGAGGACCTCGACGCCCTCGTCGATCTCGGCGACCGGTTGCGCGCCGAGTTGCCCCTGCGCATCGAGATGGGCGGAAACCTCTTCTACGTCTTCTCCGACGCCGACGGCGGCGCAAGCGAGCTGATCGGCCTCCTCGCCGCGGCCGCGATCCTGTTCCTGGCGTTCGGTTCGCTCGTCGCCGCCGCGCTGCCGATCGGCATGGCGGTCTTCGGGCTGACCGTCGGGGTCGCCACGATGACGGTACTGGCGGGGGTGACGGACGTCCCGACCTTCGCCCCCGTCCTGGGCAGCATGGTCGGGCTCGGAGTGGGCATCGACTACGCGCTGTTCGTGCTCGCCAGGCACCGGGAGTACCTCGCGCGCGGGCTCGATCCGCAGGCGGCGGCCGGACGAGCGGTGGCAACGGCGGGGCGGCCGGTGGTCTTCGCCGGCGGCACCGTCGTCGTGTCGATCCTCGGCCTGGCGGTCGCGAACGTGCCGTTCATGACGGTGGGCGGGGTTGCCGTCTCGATCGTTGTCCTGACGATGGTGCTGGCGTCGGTGACGCTGCTGCCGGCCTTCCTCGGCGCGGCGGGCCCGCGCCTGGCCCGGGCCGGCCGGATCGGCCGGGCGCTGCAGACCAGGAAGCCGGGCCGACTCGCACGGCGGCGGGACCCGGCGGCAGGCGCCGCCCACGCCGCCGGGTGGCGTCGCTGGATCGGGCACGTCAGCCGGCACCCGGTGCCGTACGCGGTCGGCGCGGCGGGGCTGCTGCTGACCGCGACGCTGCCCGTGCTCGGCCTGCGCGTCGGCCTGCCCGACGACGGCTCACTGCCCCCCAGCCGTACCGAGCGCCGCGCCTACGACCTCGTCGCCGAGGGGTTCGGCCCGGGCACCAACGGTCCCCTCGTCATCGCCGCGGACCCCGCCGGTGATCCGGGAGTGCTGGACCGACTCGTCGGGGCGGTCGCGTCGGATCCGGGCATCGCGTCCGTCGCGCCGACGCAGATCGATCGGGCCACCGGCATCGCGACCCTCGTGGTGTTCCCGACCACCAGCCCTCAGGACAAGGCCACGACCGACACCATCGCCCGGCTGCGCACCGACGTGCTGCCCACGGCGATCGGGCACGGCCCGGCCAGGGCCCACGTCGGCGGCGCCGCCGCGAGCCTGTCCGATGTGGGCCGACGCACCAGCGAACGCCTTCCGGTGTTCGTCGCCGCCGTGCTGGCGATGTCGTTCCTGCTGCTGATGCTGGTCTTCCGCTCGATACTCGTACCGCTCAAGGCGGTGCTGCTGAATCTGCTGAGCATCGGCGCGGCCTACGGCATCATGGTCGCGGTCTTCCAGTGGGGCTGGGGAGGCGCACTCATCGGGCTGGAAGCGACGGTTCCGATCGTGTCGTTCATCCCGATGTTCCTCTTCGCCATCCTGTTCGGCCTGTCGATGGACTACGAGGTGTTCCTCCTCTCCCGCGTACGCGAGGAGTACCTGCGTACCGGCGACAACGGCACGGCGATCGTCGAGGGCGTCTCGCGCACCGCCCGGATCATCACCTCGGCCGCCCTCATCATGGTGGCGGTCTTCCTGTCCTTCGCCGTCGCCGAGGACCCCTCCACCAAAATGTTCGGGCTCGGCCTGGCCACCGCGATCTTCATCGACGCCACGGTCGTACGCATGGTGCTGGTGCCGGCGACCATGACACTCCTCGGCCGGACCAACTGGTGGCTGCCGAGGTGGCTGGACCGGATGCTTCCCCGCGGCCCGGTCGGCACCGACGACACCGACGCGGAATCCGCGGGTGAGGCCCCGCGTCCACGACTGGTTGACCGTTGACTCAACTCCTGCCCGCCCTCGGCGGCGGAACCTGGCTGTCGAGGGTGTGATGGTGTAGCCGTGCTCGGCCAGGAGGGGCTGGACTTGGTGGACGTCCCTGGTGAGGGTGCTGCCGTTGACTCCGAAGAGCACCGCGAGCGCGGATGCGGTCGCCTCCTCGCGGCTGGAGCCGTCCTTGTTCACATAGCTCGTCCAGATCCGCGGCCAGTTGGTTGATGCGTTCGTCCAGCTCCGGTTCGGGCATGCCGGTCAGCCGCCGCGACGCCGCACCCGCGGGAGGCGCGCGGACTCCGGGTGCTCAGCCGTGTACGTCCTGGCAGCGTTCGTCGTAGTCGTCCGGGTGGCAGAAGATGCCCACGACCGAGTCGTCGATGGTGAGGCCGACGGCGCTGTAGGGCTCACGGGTCACGGTCACCGGGTCGCCGGGGGAGTGGCCCCGCTCGGACGTGTTGGCCGAGCGCACGGTGCCCTGGAGGGCGCCGCGGGGGCCTTCCTTGAGGGCGCCGGTGACGAGTCCGCCCCAGGTGGACGTGGATACGTCGTCACAGGGCGGGGCTTCGGTGGCGCAGTCGCGCAGGACTCGGTAGCGGTAGGTGAACTCGCCCTGGCGTGAGATTTTCAGCGTGCCCTGGGCCCAGCTCCAGGTCCCCGTGATGGCCGACAGTCCGTGTCCCTGTGTGGGGACCGGTTCAGGGGAGTGCCCGGACGGGGTGCCGAGCCAGACGCGGGTGCGGACGGGCGGGTGCCCGTCCGGTTCCGGATCGGTACCGAAGGCGAGCAGAGTGCCGTCGTATTCGGCCGCGGCGTTCACCCGCACCGACTGCCGGAAGCCGTCCTTGCCGCCGGTCGCCCTCGTCCAGCGTCGGCCGTCCGCGGAGTACCACAGGGCTCCGGTGCTCCTGGTGGACGACTCCGCCGACCCCAGCGCCAGGTATCCGCCCTGGACCGTGACGACCTGGCCGACCCTGGCACCCCCCGACGGACCGGCCGTGCCGGCGCGCACGGACAGCGGCATGGGGGGTTCCGGCTTGCGCCGCCAGGCCTCGCCGTCGGAGCTCTGCAGAGTGAAGGAGGCCGATGTGCCCCAGGCGTCCCTGCACTTCGCCCACACCGTGAACCCGTCCTCGTCGGCGAGGACGCCTGCTTCGGGGGCCTGGTCCGGCCACTGGGGGCAGACCACGTCGTGCGGCGCGCCGAAGGGTTCTGAATCCGTCGAGACCCAGATACGAAGGCTGCGGCCTCTCTGCCGGTCGGTCGTCGTGTCGAACGGTCCACCGTCGTGCCCCACCACGACGGCGCCGTGCGGTCCCAGGGCAGTGGCCAGCACCACGTCGGTGGCGCTGCCTGCGGGCAGGGTCTCGACCTTTCCCCACCGGCCCTTGCCTCGATGGCGCATGACCGCCGGAAGCTCCTCCCCGTCCCGGAAGAGCCGGCCGGCGGCGATGACGTCACCGTCCCGCTCGGCCAGGACGTCCACCGACATCTGCTGTGTCGACGGCCGGGACTCGCGCCAGTTGATTCCGTCCTCGGAGCGGTACAACTCCGATCCGCCGCTCTGTGTGCGGCCCGCGAGCAGGAATCCGTCCCTCGCCGAGACGAGCGAGCGGGCCGACAGCCCGAAGAACGCCGGGGGCAGTTCGGTCAGGGGGATCTGACGCCATTGCGCTGCGGCCGCGTCGGGACCTGGCCGGTTGTCGTCTCCTCCGCCTTGACAGGCGGGGAGCAGGAGAGCAGCGCCGAGCAGACACAGAAGTCGCCGGAGACGCCGGGGCGGGGTCTTGGAGGCCACTGCTCTCCTTCGATCGAGTGGTCGCTCGTGCCGGGAAAGAATGGCAGAGCCGCCGGGCGGCTGTGGCATATACGCACACACCTCGGAGAGTTCGAATTCCATCGCACATGAATGCGAATTGATGCTTCTGTTTCCCGTGTTCCTGGTGATGAGGTTGTGAACTCGCTCGGATGTCGAAAACCCGACTGTCCCTCAAATCCGGTTGATCCGGCGTCATTTGGGCCTGCTTGCTGCCAGGATGACCTCTCACAAATCGTGCAGCAGGAAAGGCAGTCGTGGCCGAAGAACGCATGCTCCCCTCCGCGGTACGCGAACTGCTGCACCGCTTGCCGCCCGAGACCAATGAATGGGATCTGTTGTCCCGGCTCATCGGGGAGAGCCAGTCGTTGTGGGGCTTTCTCACGCACTGCGTCGCGGAGGAGGACGCGACGACGCTGCGGCAGGTGATGGCCGACCGGACGCCGCTGCACGACGTGCTCGACGAGGCGCCCGGCTACGTCCAGTTACGGGAGCCCGTGGAGGCTCCGTTCGTCGACGGCGAGCCGGCGCCGGCCCGCGCCCTGCGCGCCTGTGCCGCCCTCGGCCTCGCTCTCGTCGGGGAGCCCGACGAGGCTGAAGGACATCTGCGGACCGGAACCTCCTGGCTGCTGCGCAGTGCCGCCGGGGCACCCGGGACGGACGAGGAGGCCGGCGCCCGGAGCCGGCCGGCCGGCTCGCCGCACGCTGAGCGGCTGGCCCGGCTGATGTCCGCCGACGGCGTTCCCGCCTCGGTCCGCGGGCACCTGGTGCTGGTGCTGCTCGCCCTTGACGGAGGGCTGCCCAAGCCTGTCAAAGGGCCACGGCTGACCGTGCTCGCCGACCGTGGCAGCGTCGGCGCGCGCTTCGAGCTCCGACTGGATCTGGTGCGCGGGCTGCCCCCGGGTCTGCTGCCGGATCCGCGCAGCATGTCGACCTTTCTGGGTGACGAGGGGTTCCGGCGCTCGCTCGACGACGCCTGGCGGACCGCGTACCCCGCGAAACTGGACGGAGCGGTGCTCTGGTCGCTGAGCAACGGTGACGGTCCCGTCGATCACGTGAACGATTCCTCATTCGGGGCGGCCTTCGCCGTCCTGCTCACGGAACTGGCCAGGATCAGGGGCAGCCGGCTCGGGCCGATGCGGGTTCGGAGGGTCAATCCCCGTACGGCGGTCGTCGGCGCGGTGTCCGCTTCCAATCCCCGGGTCATCGAGTCCGTGACCGGATACGAGACCAAGCTCAGCGTGGTGGAGGACGGCGAGCGGGTCGTCGTACCGGAGCGGGACAAGGACAAGGCACGCGAGATCAACGGGCAGGCCGACGTCGTCGGCGTGGTCACCGTGGACGAGGCCGCCAAGCAGGTCCGGCGTCTGGACAAGCGCGTGGTGTCCCGACTGGGGGCCGGCGTGCTGTCCACAGCTCTGGTCGCCTCGCTGGTGGCGTGGGGTGTCGCCAGCGGCGAGAACGAGAAGAACAACCGCCGGGCGGAGGCAGCCCGACTCGCCGCACAGGCCGTTCGCCTCAAGAGCAGCGAGCCGCGCACGGCCGGGCTGCTGGCCCTCGCCGGGTACGAGATCGATTCCGGGAACAAGGAGGCCAAGGACGCCATCCAGGAGGTCCTGGAGACCAACCGCAACACTGTGCGCAGTTGGGCGGCCGACGAGACCCTCGTGGACGTCCTTGCCGTCGACAACGCGGGCCACCGGGCGTACACCTCGGGTGCCGACGACGCGATCCGGGTCTGGGACACCCGGTCGGGGCGGAAGCTGGCCGAGGTGAAGGGGCGGGCGGCCGGACTCGCCCGCGGTGTCGAATCGGGCATCCTCGCCGCCCATGACGGCAGGGACCTGAGGCTCTTCGACGCGTCGGGCGACAGACCGCAGGCCCTGGGGACATTGAAGGCGCCGTCCTGCGTCGGGCCCTACGCTGAGATCGTGGGCATGGGCTTCACGGCCAACGGTTCCGCGCTCACCACCGTGTGGGACGAGGGCGCCGTGGCCACCGTCGACCCCGTCAGCCGCACGGTGACCAGTTGTGTGCGGTTGAAGGACATCGCCGGCACGAAGCTTCTCGCCCTGCTGCCGTCGGGCCGCATGGCGATCAGCGCCGACGTCGTGCCCGGCTCCTACGACGGCTCCGATCGCGCCGCCGACCAAGCCGTTCTCCTGCTCACGACGAACGACGTCGTGGCCGTGGACCTCCGGGCGAAGAAGGTGTCGCACCTCGTCCCGGCCGAGCAGGTCCCCGGCAACGCGACTGTGGTCCAGGCGGATGAAGACGTGGTGACCCTGGCCGCGGGTGGCGGGATCCTGGCCTGGGACCGCGCCACCCGCAGCAGAATCGCCTATCCGCTGGGCGGGTTGTCCACCCGCCCTGAAGCGATGGAACTCGACGGCGGCGACGTCGTGATCGCCGGGCCGAGCGGCACGGCCGTGATTCCCGTGGAGCCCGGACTCGACAGTTCTCCCGAGCCGCTGTCCGTGCCGAGCGGCGGGCGTTCCGTCGCCGCCGTGCGTGCCGAGGACGGAACGGTCGTGGCTGCGGGCGACGCCCGCGTCACCGTGCTCGGCAACCATCCCGTGCAGCGAGCCCTGCCCCCTGCCCAGCCGTCCACCGGCGTGGCCTTCGGCCCGGGACACACCCTGCTGCTCACCGACTTCATGACGAACACCTCTTACGGCGCCTACACGATCGACCTCGACTCCGCACCCGAGATGGCCGGCGCCGCGGCAGCCTCGTACGAGCCGGTCGTCGACTATCCCGCGTCGGCCGGGTACATCAACGGCCTCGCGATGACCGACAAGTTCGTGGCCGCCGCAGGCCAGAGCAGAGGCCTCGCTGCTGTGAACGTGTGGAAGAAGGACGGGTACCACCTCACGGAACTCCTCATGTCCCCCGAACAGGACCGCACACGCAAGCTTGAGGACCGCATCGTCGCCCAGGTCGGTTTCGTTCCGAAGGCCAACCTGATGGTGGCACGCAACGCCCTCGGAGACGTGGGTGTCTGGTCGACCCGCAACTGGCGGCGCCTCGGCACGATTTCCCTCCGTGGCGACTCCACAGCCATGGCGATCCAAGGCACGACGGGCATCTTCACCTCGGGCAAGGGGGCGAAGACCCGGCTGGTCATGGTGGACCTCGTGACCCGAGAGAAGCTGCGCACGGTTGCCGCTCCCGACGTCGTACGGCTGTCGATCTCGAAGGACGGGGCCCGGCTCGCCGCTCTCGCCTGGACCAGAGGCACCGTCAGTCTGCTCGACGCCAAGAAGCTGACTCCGCTGCGCAAACCCCTGCGTCTGCCCGTGGGGGAACTTCCCCAGGACATCGCGATCTCCCCGGACGGCCGGCTGGTGGCTTCGGCGATGGGGGACCACGTCCTCGTGCACAACCTCAGGACCGGGCAGCAGGCGATGCCGCCACTGCGCGACACCGATGGCAACACCGTGGTGCAGGTGCGGTGGTCACCGGACGGTGTCTACCTCACGGGAGCCGCTCTGCCGCCCCGGCGTGACCTCAGGCGCCCGGGCGGCGTCAACATCTGGAAGATGACGGAGGGCTCGCTCGAGCGGCGGATGTGCGACTGGACCGACGGCGGTCTGTCGCACAGCGAGTGGGAGAAGTACGTGGACGAGTCCGTGTCGTACATCGACCTGTGCAAGGGCGTGGCCGAGTGAACCGGCGCGGCGCATGGTTGAGACGGGCGGCGGCCCTGATCGCGGGGGCGGCGTTGCTGGGCGCGAGCTGTGACGTGCCCGGCGGTGGGGACGACGCATCGGACGGGAACGGGCCGGGAACCGCCCACGGAAGCGCTGTTCTCGCGTTCGTCCGGCCGCATGCACGGGAGATCGTTCTGGCGGACGCGGCCGGCCGGACCTGGCGGGGCGCACGGCTGAGCGCCGCCGCCGACGACGTCCGATGGTCCCCCGACGGATCGGCGCTGGCGTGGATCGACGACGAGAACGACAGCCCGGACGGACGCAGGCTGCACCGCCTCGACATGGCGACGAGCCGCGAGCGGACGACGCCCTGCCCTTGTCGGGGCGTCGGCTTCCTCGGCGACGACGTCGCCACACTGACCACCGACGGCGACGCGCTTCTCCTTTTCACCGCGCGCGGCCAGGTCCGACGCGCACCGCTCAGCGCCCCGCAAGGGGACTATGCCAAGGTCGCCGTCGGCGGCCGGGACGCGGTGACGATCGCCAGCCCGTTGCCCGAGCAGGAGGCCGGACGCGGTCAGTACCAGCTGCTTGCCGCCGACCGGTCCGGCACGGTCCGGCCGTTCCTTCCCGCCCGTGCGCCCACGTCGTTTCACGAGGGCCTGGCATCGCCCGACGGCCGGCACATCGGCTGGTACTCGGCCGACTCCGGCGGAGCCTGCTGGAACGTCGGCAATGTGTTGCTGGCGACCTACGGCGAAAAGGGCCGCGAGACACCCGAGCGCCCCGCCGACGCAGCGATGACCCGTGCCCTCCTCCAGGACCGGGTGACCGTGACCGGCCTCGCATGGGCAGGCGGCGGGCTCACCGTGACCTTCGGGCCGAACGTCGGATGCCAGGCCGTGCCGCCCGAGCGATTCGTGTCGTACCACCTGCGCGACGGTCGGTGGAGCTACCTCGGGTCAGGTATGCGGGCGGTCGGATACGGCGCCCAGGGGCGCATGGCACGGCTTCTGGTGCCCGAGCGGCCCCAGAAGCGGAAGGACGAAGAGTTCTACCTCCCGCTCCTCGGCGACCTGGAGTTCACGGACCGGAACGGCGAGCGCCATGTCCTGGGCTCTCGGGTGTCCGACTTCGTCTTCACCCCGGCTGAAACCGCGAAGGCGGCGACACCTGTCCCGGCGGCACAGCCCGAACAGAAGGGAGTGGCGCGCACGACCGACCGGGCGGAGCCGGTCCCGGCACATCTGCGGGCGCTGGCGCAGCGCATCAAGGATGCGGCCGCGAAGGACGACGCCGCCCGCCTCCTGGCACTGTGTGACCCCTGCGACGACGAGACCCGGACCGCTGTGCGTTCCGCCAAGGGCCGTGCGGAGCTGGTGCGGTTGCTGAGCAGCCATCCGGGGCTGACCGAGAACGGCCTTGTGTTCCCCGGGCTCGCGGCACACCGCTGCGTCGACGAGCCCGAGCAGGACATCACCTGCACCGCCGCACAGCTCCACGACATCGCCCTGCTGGACATTCCGGTGGCGGAGAGCACCGACACCTACCAGGGCCAGGTCTACGAGCCGGAATTCGGGCAGCGGCTGCAATTGCGGAGCGGATCGGGCGGCAAGGCCCTGTGGGTGGGAAGGTACGAGCCATGACCTGCACGGAAGACGTCGGGGGCGCCGGTCCGGTCGGGGGAGAGGCAGCGAATTGCCACTGCGGCCGGAACTGCCCGCCGTACTCGCCGGTCCGGGACACAGAGGAACGCCGCGCCGCTGACGGCCCGGTCATGGGAGGAGACCTGGTGGCCGGCGAACGCGTTCTCGGCTTCACCTACGTGCCGCCACAGGCAGGGCTTCCGGCCGCCGCACACCACGACCGCCTCCTGACCGAGGGCGACGGCCACGGTGCGCGGTCCGCACAACGCGCCGTCCCCGCCGCCCGGCCTCCGGGCGGCGGGGACGAGAGGCTCCCTCACGACAGACTGCCGGAGAAGGCGGTAGTGCCCGCCGCACGCAGGTCACCGTGTCTCCCGGCCGCCGTGAACGACCTCCTGGCCGACGGGTCCGCACCCTGGACGCGAGTGCTCCACCCCATCGCCCGGACCATACGCGCGGTCGGACACGAACTCTGGCTGAGCGGCGGGGCTCCCCGGGAACTGGTCGCCGGCCGCGGCCGCGAGGCGGTCAGGGACCTGGATCTGACGGGCACCGCACCGGCGGGTCGCTTCGCGGAGCTGGCCCGCCGCACGCTGGAGGAGGACGGCGAGACCTACGAGCTCAGAACCCCGGTGAGCCCCGACACTCTGGTCTGCACTGTGCTCGACACCGATCTGTCCAGCCCGCTGATCGAGTACCGGGGCCTGGGGCTGGGCGGCTTCGGGGTCCCGGCCACCGGCACCGATCTCGTTGCCGACAGCAGGCAACGGGACTTCACCGTCAACAGCATCCTCTACGACTTCGAGCGCCACCTCGTCATCGACGCCGGCGAGAACGGTCTACGGCACCTGTCGGCCCCGAAGCGCGCCCTGGTCCCCGTCGAGCGATCGACCGATCCCCTGGTCCGTGCCGCGCTGGCACTGCGGGCGGTGAAGTTCCTCGTGCGCTGGGAAAACGACGCCCCGGTGGACACGTGCGAACTCCGTTCCTGGACGGACGAGTTTCCCCACGACCTGGCAGGCCGCGTCCGAGAGCGGGGTGACCAGGCCTGGGCCCAGGTGCAGGCCCTCCACAACGAGTGCCTGGGCGATGTCCCCGCGGACCGGCAGACGGCCACGGCGAGCACGCTGGGGCCGGGCGTGGAGTACCTGCTCAAGACGCTGCTGGGGAGCACTGAACGGACGGCGGACCACCAGTGAGTGACACCGCCCCCGCCCCGCACCGGCCGCTCGCCCGCTGGGTCGCACGGCTCGGCATTGCCGGCTCCGAGCCCGGCACCCACCGCGTCACGGGCCCGGTGAACGACGGAGCCGAACGCACCGACGCACGGGCGCTTCCCTTGTTCCAGGACCCGGCCTGGCGAAGGACAAGCGTGAACGCCGGGCGGGACGACGGCCCGGCCGGCCGTACTCTGGCGCTCCAACACCCCGGACACGGCACGGTCTACGCCGAACTGGACGACTACGGCTGTCCCCTGCGGGTGAGCGCCGAGGGGACGGACCTGATCGCCCGCATCGAGCAGGGGTGGGACGCCCCGCCCACGGGGCCGGACGTCCTGCGGGTCCTCGGCGGAGAGAGCCTCGATCTCAGGCACGCCCTGCTGCACCGGCTGACGGTCGAGACCGACCCGCCCCCGGCCCTCTTCCACGCGCTGCCCTGGGCCGATCTGGACATGGTCGTGGGCAACGTCCTGACCATGCTCGACGAAACCGGGCCTGTCCGGCCTCCGGGCCGTGAACTCCGACACTGGTTCACCCCGGCGGCGAGGCGTCTGGCCGGCCCGTTGGCGGTCCTGGAACGCGGTATGCGGGAAGGCCGGGAGCCGGCAGCCCTGCGTCACGAAGCCGCGTCCCTCATGACCGGCCTGCTGGCCGCCCCGTCGGCGAGAATCCCCCCTCCCACCGCCCAGCGGCTCGCGCGGCTGGCTGAACGCCTGAGCGCACGGGACCCCCTCCTCCGGCACACCGCCCGGGTGATCGGCTCGCGCTTTCACGAGCCTGCGGCCGGACGCTCGCCTTCCCTGTCCCTCCGCCTGGATCCCGTGCTGCCCGCGGCGGCCCGTACGACCGGGGCCAGCTACCGAAAGGCCGTCCGGGACGAGCTGTTCGAGGCGAAGGCGGAGCACACCCCCGGCGGCCGCGTACGGGTGACCCTGACGTTCCCCGCCGACACGGACGAGGGCGCGTGGGCCGCCGTGGCCGACGACCTCGTGGCACCCCTGTTCGTCCGTACGGCGGACTCGGAACCGCGCCGCCTCTGGATTGCCCTGCGCAGGAGGGCTGGATCCCTGCTGGGGGTTCTCGACCTGTTCGCTCCGCCGGACCGATTCGAACTGGTCGCGGACGAGCCTGCCGTACCGTTCGCGGCGTTGCGCACCATCCCCGCGGTCGAACTCCTGCCTTCGCTGCGTGCCTCGTCCACGGCCACCCAGCGTCTGTGGGACGCAGCCGCGACGGCGCTTCCCGCAGGTCACTCCGTATCCGTGGCCCTCCGGCTCTACCGGGAGGATGTCACCGGCTGACACGGACGACGAGGAGACACGATGGCTGACACCTCACAAGCCGATCCCGGGGTCCGGCGGGCGGCGATCGCCGACGAGCTCCGACGGCTCGAGGAAAGCGCGATGTACAGCGCCCAGATGCAGTTCGAGACCGGAAAGCACTGGCGGGGTGTACACCTGATGCTGGGCATCCCGACCGGCCTGTTGGCAGCAGTGGCCGGTACGACCGTGTTGGTCGAATCGACCGGGCGCGTGGCGGCGGGCATCCTCGCGCTCGTTTCCGCCGGGCTCAGCGCCATCATGACCACAGTGAACGCGCCCCAGCGCATGACCCATGCGACGACCTGCGCAAACGCCTACCTGGAGGTGCAGACCGCCGCCCGGCAGGCCCGGACGGTGGACCTTCCGGTGCTGCCGGTCGATGAAGTCCGTGCCATGCTCGCGGAGTTGACCGCCCGTCGGGACGAGCAGAACCGCGCCGCGGACCCACCGGGCCGACGAGCGTACCGCCGCGCCCAGGCCAACATCCGGCATGGCGGGCAGACGTATGCCGTGGACCGTGGGCTCACCGTGACGACCTCGGACACGACGGAACCCTCGGCTCCGGCACCCTGAACGGCGGCCCTGCTTCCTGTCCTGCGGAAAGCGAGCCACCGCACCGGGCTTCGCTCAGAGTGCGGCCGTGCTCGATGTTCACCGCCCGATGACGTTGTAGGTGATGGTGGCCGCGCGAAGCCCGGCACTCCACACCCGGCATCGTCCTTGCCGCGCTCTCCCTCGCCGTCATACCGTTCCTGCCGGCGGCCCAGCGCCGCGCCGGCCGCGAACTCGGCTCCGCCTCGGTGGTGGCCGACTCCCAGCAGACCCTCCTGTGCACCTGTCTGTCCGACAGCCGCCCTGGTCATCGCCGCCGTCGCGGTCAAGGAGGGGCGCGAGGCGTGGCGCGGGGAGAGCTGCTGCGCCGTCCCACCGGGGGATCAGTGAAGAGAAGGGCCAGGAGGGTGCGTCGGCCACCGGCCGGGGGAGATCCGGGCGGGCTCGGCGGGCGCGCCCGTTGCCCGGCCGCGGGGACGGATGCCGGTGCCCCGCGGGCGTCGACGTGGCGGTCGGCGGCCCTCAGCCGGTCCCGCGATCCATGACGCGGCGAGCGGCCTCGGCCTCCGCGGCCGGCGGAGACAGTTCGTCGAGGGTGTCGAGTTCGTCGTCCGATTCCAGTTCGCGTTCCCAGGCCGCCGCGAGGCGTTCTTGCTCCTGGCGCGGCTTGGCGCCGACGGCCTCGCGCTGCCCCGGGTCCAGGGCTGCCAGGAATCGTCCGACCGGGTCGGTGCGCATATGGAGCTCCTTGCTGCCAGAACGGATGCCGCCCTGTTCCAGCATGGCTGACACTCCGACCACGCGCCGCCCGACACATCCGCGGAACACTCCGTTGGCCATTCGCGGCGGGCCGCAGGCCGCGCATCGACGGTTCATCCCGGTCGCGCCACGTCTGCCACCCCCGCTTCCGGAACACGGGGGTGACCCTCCGCCGGGCCGTGTCTGTCCTGACCACGGCCGCGGCGCAGCGATCAGTACTGCTCGGTCTCCACGAAACCGGCGTCCGCGTCGTCGTCGGCGCCGAAGGCGTCCGCGGCGGCGGTCGGGTCGAATCCGGGCGGGCTGTCCTTGAA